>PXEJ01000050.1 GCA_003566215.1 Cyanobacteria bacterium T3Sed10_376R1m
AGGAAAAGCAACGGGATCTAATAGTAAACGACTAGCTCTTAATTCTTCACTAAATCCATCATAATCACGGGCATCTCCCTCGTTAGCAGTGACAATAAAGGTTTGTCCATCGACTTCATAGGATGCGATGGTATCGGGTTGCAGAATACCAAAAACAGGCCAATTGGCAATGTTAATAGCATCATCTCGATCGCTTACATCTAATCCATTACCCGCTAAGCTATGGTCTTTAAATCCTAAAGGTTTAATATCAGTAACGGTATTGGTTTCTACGTCAATAATAGCGATCGCATTATTTTCTTGTAAAGATACATAAGCAGTTTTGGAATCTGCGGAAAAAGTAATCCACTCAGGTTCTAAATCTTGAGAAACCGTGGCGTTAGGTCCAAAAATCCTTACCCCTTGTGCAATTAATTCATCTTTGCGATCGTCAAAAGCATTAAAATCAGCGGTTACAACCTCAGCATTTTCAATGCCATTGCTAATGTCAATAATCGTAACTGAACCTTCTGGGTCAATAGTATAATCGTCATTAGGTTCGCCTTCATTAGCTACAAAAATTTTGTTACCATCAGGAGTAAAAGTAATGGCATCAGGCAATGCTCCCACGGGAAAATTACCCTCCGGTTGAACTAAGGTGCTAAAATCAGCATCGGTGCGAAATAAAATTGCCCGACCGGGATCGGTTTTAACGTTAGCTTCCACAGCAACAGCAACAATGCCATTTTTAACCGTAACACTATTAACCAAGCCACCGAAATTTGAGCCAACGATTTCCCCAATTTTAACAGGGTTAGTGGGATCGCTTAAGTCGATGACATCCACAGAAGCAGATTGAGCATTAGCAACGAATAATCTCTGAGTCAGAGAATCATAAGCAGGAATTTCTGCAGCACTTTCCAAAAAGATCCCAGTACTATAAGTTCCAATGGGATTCAAATTAATTGCCATTTTTTTGTATTGAAATAGTTAAATACTTGTTAAAACTTAAGACCAGACTTATAAACAGTCAATCTTATGTACACATTACCCTGACAAAATTAAGATTCCTTTAACTGCTCAATAACGAAAGGTTAAGATTGAAAAATAATTGCTTGATGGTAAACTTTGACCGATAATTGATTTTGTCACCACCGAAAAAATAAATTCATGTTAACCATCGCACTTCCCAAAGGGGCATTACTAAAAAACAGTATCGAATTATGGCAAAAAGTAGGACTAGACTTTAGCTTGTTTCTCTCCTCAAGTAATCGCCAACTACAAATAGAAGATCCCACTAAAACAGCAAAAGCCCTCCTCGTCAGAGCCCAAGATGTGCCCGTTTATGTAGAGTATGGACAAGCAGATTTAGGTATCTCCGGATACGATGTTTTAAAAGAAAAAAAAGCCAACATTGCCCACATCGCTGACCTTGGTTTTGGCTATTGCCGAATGTCCGTAGCAGTACCAAAAGATAGTCCCTATCGTAAATCCATTGACCTACCAGCCCACGGCATCGTTGCCTCAAAATTCGTTAACTGTGCCAAAGAACATTTTAGAGCCCTAGATTTACCAGTAGAAATAGTACCTCTATACGGTTCAGTAGAATTAGGCCCCATTACAGGAATGTCCGAGGCAATTGTTGACCTAGTGTCCACAGGAAAAACCCTTCGAGAAAACGGCTTAATCGAAATTGATGTTCTCTTTGAAAGTAGTGCCTATCTTGTCGCCAATCCCCTTACCTATCGCCTCAATCGCCATAACATTAATGATTTAGTACAAAAAATAACCGTTAATAAATAGGGGTTTGCTCCATGACATCTCAATTATCCCTCAAAGAAAAAATAGGACAACTAATCATTGTTCGTACCACAGGCTATATATTCGATCATCAAATTCGTTATCCCGCATGGGAAGCCAACAACCAACAGCTACAACAATGGTTATCAGAGTTGAATCTCGGAGGAGTTATTCTCTTGGGTGGTAGTTGTGCAGAGATTTCCTATCGCACCCAACAACTACAAGAATGGGCAAAAACACCTCTCTTAATTTCCGCTGACATAGAAGAAGGGGTGGGACAAAGATTTAGCGGTGCTTCATGGTTTCCCCCCCCCATGGCACTAGCAGAAATTGCCAGTAGAAACATATCTTTGGCGGAAGAATATGCTTATAAAATGGGAGAAATTACCGCCCAAGAAGCCCTTGCGATTGGGATTAACTGGATACTCGCCCCAGTCGTTGACATTAACAACAACCCTAATAATCCCGTTATCAATGTACGAGCCTTTGGGGATAACCCCGAAACTGTCAGCAAACTAACTACTGCCTTTATCAAAGGCACCCAAAATTATCCCGTCATCAATACTGCCAAGCTTTTTCCTGGTCATGGTGACACTTCCACCGATTCTCATTTAGAGTTGCCGCGCATCCCTCATGACAAAAACCGTCTTCAAAAGATTGAACTAAAACCCTTTCAAGAGGCAATTAAGGCAAAAGTTGATGCTATTATGACTGCTCATTTATTAGTTGAAGCTTTTGATAAAGATAATCTGGCTACTCTTTCCCATCGGATTTTAACAGAGCAACTACGAAAAACAATGGGTTTTGAAGGCTTAATTGTTACTGATGCCTTAATTATGGGAGGAGTGGCTAAACGTGTCCCTCCCGAACAAATTGCTGTAAAAGCTTTACAAGCGGGGGCAGATATTTTACTGATGCCCGAAAACCCCCAAGTTGCTATTAATTCTATCCTTAAAGCTGTTGAATCGGGAGAATTAAAACAAACCCGTATTGATGAAAGTTTTAACAGAGTTAAGCAAATTAAACAATTAAAAAATATTAATTGCCAATCTTCTATAAACCCTAATCTAAGAGAGCAAATCAACCTCAGAACCTCAAAAGCTGTAGTAAATGAAGTTTTAAAACAAAGTTCTAGTTTTAATGGCAATTTGACTATAAAAAAACGGGATAAGGGTATAAATTTAATGGTCATAGATGACCTTTTAAACTGTGATTTTTTGGATCGACAAAGTCCGGGGGTAACGATTCCAGCTAGTTTTGGTTATCAAGTCCAACTTTTTGAACAACGTAATTTATTCCTGTGGGAAAAATGGGCAAAAAATGAACCTCTTATCTTACAACTATTTGTTAGGGGAAATCCCTTTAAAGGTATCGCTGGGTTAACCTCTACCTCTCAAAAAATTTGTCAAGATCTCATAAAATATGATAAATTTCAAGGACTCATGATTTACGGTAGCCCATATGTCATGACATGGTTTAAAAAATATTTACCTGAACATATACCTTATGGATTTAGTTATGGGCAAATGTCTGAAGCTCAAGGGATACTTTGTAAACAACTGTTTAAATTATCAACAGACTTTGACATGGAAAGGGGGAATTTTTTGTGATCTAAAATACAAAAACCTATACGTATTGAGATGTTGACAGTAAATTTTAATCAAAACTGTAATTTAATATACAAAATCATGCCATTTTCCATTTCAATAAGTTAAGCTATAGTGAAAGTAAAGCAAAATAAGTTTACGAGGAAAATGCAGATGAAAACTTTAGAAAGAACTGCTCCCCAATATTCCATCGAAATGATTAAAGATGAAGTAAGGCATTTAGTTGAGAAGGGTACTGTTAGTCGTCATCAACCTATCTATATTTTATGCCAGTATATTCCAGCTCGGGAATGGCTTTGTGTAGAATGTGAACTTGAAAAATGTGATTATCTATTGAGAGATCAAATCGGTGATTTAATCTCCCATGAAATCTGGGAAAATGATTAATAATAAGTATATTATTAATGTTTATAGCCATTTAAAAACAACTATCTTTCATCGAATAATCGACTTGAAAATACTAGATCTTGCACTTAGCGAAAAATTGACTGGTGAGTAGAAATAACAAAAACCAGTAACCAATTATTATTGTATTCGTAAGGAATACTTATAGGTTTAGGCTGTCTTTAAATTAAAGCTTTAATCTTATCTATTCATTTGTTGATTTTGGTACAAGATCTTACCCATATATTATTGTTTGTTTTAATAATAAGTAATTACACATAAAAAAATATTGCATCTTTCCAAGACTATATGCGTTAGTAATAGCTACTTTGTTTCGCTCCACGGAGTTACCCTTAGAAGACAAATTTTATGGGAATGTCTAAAACCTTGTCAATCTTAATTATTTCTTCGACAACCTTTTATGGGAAAATGGAAAGCGAGAGAATATTAAGAAACCAGTAAATGAGCAAGATAAAAATTCGTGGTGTCGAACATTTTTACGAATTAAGTACCCCAACTTATGGAGATGAATCTCTACCTACCCTCGTTTTTATTCACGGATGGCTATTGAGCTATAAGTATTGGCAACCTCTAATTGATAAACTAAAAAAAGAATATTCTTGTTTAGCTTATGACTTAAAAGGTTTTGGAAGTTCTTTATATGATGATAAATCCTGTGCTTGTGCTTATAGTCTTGAAAGTTATGCCCATGATTTACGGGAATTATTACAAGAATTAGACATTAAAAAAGCATGGTTGATTGGACATTCCCTCGGTGGTAGCGTTGCTATTTGGGGGGCCGATAGTTGTCCAGAAATTGTGACGGGTGTTATTTGTCTCAATGCTGGAGGGGGTATTTATCTGAAGGAAGAATTTGAGCAGTTTCGTAATGCAGGGGAAAAGATGGTTAAATTTCGCCGTAAGTGGTTAAAGAATATTCGTTTATTTGACTTTGTTTTTGCTCGTATGATGGTTAAAAAACCCTTAGGAATAAAATGGGGGCGACAAAGATTATACGATTTTCTTGGGGCGGATGAAAGAAGTGCGATCGCATCTCTCCTTGAGTCCACCACAGAAGAGCAAGTACACTTACTACCTCAAATTGTGGCACGAATGCCTCAACCATTGCATTTTATTGCAGGAAAACAAGATAAGATCATGGAACCAAAATATGTACGCCACCTAGCTAGTTTTCATCACCTTTTTCAAAATCATCAAGATAATGTCTATGAGATTGATAATTGTGGTCACTTTTCCATGCTAGAGCAAACCCACTTGGTTCATGAACAAATTTTAACAATTATTGAAAAATATCATACACAATCAAAATAAAATGCTACGATGATGGGAGTCTTGAAAAAAAACTTAAGATATTGAATCAAGCTAAAAAACTAAGAATGATACAAACAAATTTCTCTCCACTGCTAGGGTACAAACAAGCAACTCTCTCCAAAGATTTGAAACCCCAAGCTGTAAGAAAACTTTTGTTATTTTCAGCCCGTGGAATTAAGCATAAGTACAAAAATAAAGTCATCTATATAATTAAATGCTTAATTAGTCCAAACTTGATTTTGACGACACACAATTAGTTTCAATACACTATCTGATTTAAAAGTCCGTTGACTAAAAATTTCCATCGGGAAATTGACAATTTACGATTATCATAAAAAAATTAATTTGATCTTTAGCAATGTTAAGGGAAAGTCTATGCTAGACCGCAAGATTTATCAAATGTACAAAGAAGGTTGTGATGTCTCTGTGTTCTTGCGGGATCA
>PXEJ01000374.1 GCA_003566215.1 Cyanobacteria bacterium T3Sed10_376R1m
AAAACTAGGAGATAGTGCCGTGGTTTTAGCTTCCATCCCTGAAGAAGGAAAGTTAAGTTTAGTGGCTGCCTTTGGAGAAAAAGTTTATAAAGAAAAACAACTTCAGGCAGGTAAATTTATCGGACAAATCGCCAAAATCTGTGGTGGTGGAGGCGGTGGGCGCCCTAATCTTGCTCAAGCAGGGGGAAGGGATGCCACCAAGGTTGATGAGGCTTTGGCTACTGCTAAAAGTCAGCTGATTGACGCTTTATCAAAAGGATGAGCTTAAAACCCTGTCATTCATAACAGCTTTTTTTGTTTTTGGATGTGGGCTTTGAGAATATCCCTAGTACATCAAAGTTTATCTTATGAGCCATATCTTGGGTTGAAACAAAATGAAGAAACTATCTAATTAAAGGATGTTTCTTCTATCCCGTTGCAACATAACATTACGTAATTTGAATGTGGCATACTTCAATTCTTTTAACTCTTTGAAAGGGAAGAGAAAAGGAAAACAAGTTACGCCTCCAAAGTTCATAAAACGTAGTTCAAATTAATTAGCAAGGTTTATAAATAACGAGTTTAAAATTCAATCTGATTTTAAAATCAAAAAGCTAAGGGGTGTAATTAGTAGAATGTTTTTGAGACTTGAACAAAATAAAACGTCCATATTAGATTTATTGACTTCGTTTTCGGTAGCACTTCATCAATACAAAAGTTGTTATAATGTCAGAAATACAATATTTTAATCGTATTATTATTGTTTGATAAACACTTTTTTAAAATTATAGGGTTGGGAAATTTCTACATATTTTTTTACAATCTCTATGATTGACTTAAGTTATTCTTGTTTAAAATTATTTTTTACAACTTTTAAAGCACAATTATTCTTTTCAGTTATTATATTTTTTGACAAAATATTCTTTTCCTTATCTTAAGCTTCTTTCACTAATAGAAAAATAAGCTAACAAGAGTTATTTACTTCTGACATCAAATCTAACAACTAAATCAATTATTTTTTCGTTGCTGATACTAATTATTATTTTTTTTATTTTTATTAATGAAAAAATAGTATAAGTTAACAGTTGAATATATTAATATATGTACTATTGTCTGGACTATTAATAATGTTAATTTTTTTAAATAAATTATTTAACCACTCACAATATATTCCCCATGGTCATTGTTATTTATGGCAACCTTCTTTAGTAAGATTACATCTCTTGGCTGACTTTTTTATTGCGATCGCATATTTTTCTATCCCAATAATGTTGGTCTATTTTGTTAATAAAAGAAAAGATGTTCCTTTTTCAAAAGTCTTTATCCTATTTAGTCTTTTTATTATTTGTTGTGGTTTTATCCATGTAATGGGGGTTGTCACTCTATGGTATCCTGTTTATTGGCTATCAGGTCTTGTTAAGGCTTTAACGGCATTAGTTTCCATATTAACTGCCTTCGAGTTATTTCCTGTGATTCCTTTAGCTTTAGCATTACCTAGTCCAGAAAAATTACAGGTAATGAATACTGAGTTAAAAAAAGAAATTAAGGATAAAAAAGAGGCACAAAAAAAATTATTTTTATTAAATCAAGAGTTAGAAGATAGGGTAAAAAAAAGAACACAAGAAATTGAGAATATAAACAATTATCTTCAAGATAAGCTAAAAATTGAACAATTAATTGTCAATATATCCAATTCTTTTCTCGCCATTCAATATGAATATTTTACGGATCATTTTTCTGAAATATTAAAAAAAATATCTCTCACATTAAATTACGATCATAGTTATTTGATTTTTTTTGAAAGTTGTTGTGATTTGAATGAACAATATTCTTTTCCATCAGAAAATGAAACTATTAATTTAGACCAAGATTTGCCAATCATTGTTGATGATATGCAAGGTTTAATACCCATTATATATAACATTAACCATGGGCATAATCACCAAAAACTGAGTCAACAACCCTATGTTATTAAACATAACATAAATTCAATTTTAGCAATTCCTTTGGTGGTTAAGGGTACATTAAATGGAGTCTTAATCTTTAGTTGTCGTCACGAAAACTCTATGGAAAATAGTGTCGAGTTAGACAATTTGACTCTTATTGGTGATATATTGGTAAGTGCGATCGCAAGTTATGGGATGAATAAAAAGTTACAAAATCAAAATCAAGAATTAAAAAGATCGAACGAAGAATTAGAACAATTTGCCTATGTCGCCTCCCATGATTTACAAGAACCTTTAAGAACTATTAGTAATTTTACTGATATTCTCAAAGAAGAATATGGCGATATTTTTGATGATACGGGTAAAGAATATTTAGATTTTATTGTCTCATCTTCCTTCAAAATGAAGCTATTAATTAAAGATTTATTAGCCCTATCAAGGGTAGATAGAAAACAAGATATTTTTGTGGTGACGAATCTTAATGATGTTTTGAGGGAAGTTAAGATTATGTTGGATAATGCCATAGAAAGGAAAAATGCTATTATCGAATGTGAAAATCTTCCAGCAGTTCAAGGCGATAAAGTTCAATTAACTCAATTATGGCTAAATTTAATTAGCAATGCCCTTAAGTTTAATCAACTAGATAAACAAATAAAAATAAAAATAGGAGTAACTTCCCAAGATAATTATTGGTTATTTTATATTAAGGATAATGGCATTGGTATTAAATCTGAATATAAGGAAAAGATTTTTGTTATTTTTCAAAGACTTAATTCTCGATATGAAGGCACTGGAATTGGATTAGCTTTATGTCGAAAAATTGTTAATCGTCATGGTGGTCAAATTTGGGTAGATTCAGAAGTGGGAAAGGGTTCAACTTTTTATTTAACTATGCCAAAAATTCACAATTTAAATTTTACTATCTAAAAAATTATGAAGTTATTAAATACTCCTGTTGATATTTTATTGGTAGAAGATTCTCACACCGATATTATTTTAATGAGAAAAATGCTTTCTATGGCTGATACTCCGAATAACCTCCATGTGGTAGAAGATGGGGTAGAAGCGATCGCATTTCTTCGCAATCAAGATAACCCAAAACCCCATTTAATTTTGTTAGATTTGAACCTACCTCGCAAAAATGGTAGAGAAGTATTAATAGAAATAAAGAAAGACGATAACTTAAAAATAATTCCCGTGATTATTTTAAGTACCTCAGATAGTGAAACGGATATTTTAAATTGTTATCAACATCAAGCTAGTTGTTATTTAACCAAGCCCATGAGTCTTAAAGATTTTCACCAGCAAATTAAGTTGCTCGAACAATTCTGGTTTAATTTAGTCCAATATCCAGATTTAACAGCTTAATTACTTGACTCATTCAATCATTTTAATACTTCATAAACCTTAAATAAAAATAAATTTTATAGATATAAGTAAAATTATCTTTACTCGAAACTATTATTTTAACTTCAACATATTTTTTAGCTATTTCTAACTATTAAAAATGCCTGATTTTTACGTAGGTTTTGATTTTGGTACTTCCGGTGCTAGATTAATTGCCCTTGATCAAAATTATCAGATTGTCCACTCCATTAAAATAAACTCTCAAAACTATAACAATCCAGAAGATTGGCAAGAGATACTTTTTGAAATGTTAGCTCGTCTTCCTCTAATTATAAAACAAAGACTAAATGCGATCGCATTTTCGGGAACATCCAGTACAGTATTATTATGCGATAAACAAGGTAACATCCTCGATAAACCAATTTGGTATAACGACAGTCGAGGTCAAACCATAATCGATAAATTAACCGAATTTGTTCCTAAAAACAACATAGCATTAAGCCCTACCTCTACCTTGGCAAAAGTCTATTGGTGGTATCAACAATCCATTTTTAAACAAGCTAATTATTTACTACATCAAGCAGACTATTTAGGATTTTTACTCCACGGAAAACTAGGTATTAGTGATTATCATAATTCCTTAAAATTAGGCTATGACGTACAAAAGTTAGCTTATCCTCCGTGGTTACAAAAACAACCCTTTTTCAAAATTTTACCCCAAGTTAAAAACCCGGGTCATACCATCGGAAAAATTCTCCCAGCCATAGCCCAAAAATTTCACATTAATCCCCACTGCCTGATAAAAGCAGGTACAACCGACAGCATCGCCGCCTTTTTAGCTAGTGGCGTAACCCAACCCGGAGAAGCCGTAACATCCCTCGGTTCAACCCTCGTCTTAAAACTATTAAGCACCACAAAAATCGACAATCCAAATCATGGTATTTATAGTCATCGTTTAGGTAATTTTTGGTTGACAGGAGGAGCATCCAACACAGGGGGGGCAGTTTTGAAAAAATTTTTTAGCGACCAAGAATTAGTCCAGTTAAGTTTAAAAATAAACCCCACAATTCCCCTAAATTATCATTATTATCCTTTAATTAATAAGGGTGATCGTTTTCCCGTCAATAATCCCCATTTAATACCAAAATTAACCCCAAAACCTGATAATCCAATTCTTTTTTTACAAGGATTATTAGAAGGCATCGCAGAAATTGAACACAAAGGATACGAACTATTACAACTACTAGGAGCAACCCCCCTCTCAAAAGTTTATACCGCAGGAGGAGGCTCTCAAAATAATACATGGACTAAAATTAGACAATCTATCCTCAACGTTCCTGTTCAAACATCATCCCAAGCTGATTCTGCTTACGGCAGTGCTATTCTCGCCATGGGTTCAAAAAAAAATTAATTAGAACTTGACTAATACTTCACTATTATGATAGTATGTTTAATATACTGGAAATCTGTTTATTGTGTAGTATCTTAACAAACAATAATATTACATAAACCTTGACCATAAATCTCATAAACTAAATTCAAATTTAACTATACTTTTAAGTAGTATAGATTACAGGAGAAAAAGTCTATGGATTTAATGATAGAAGACTTGATGGAGCAGTTGGTAGAGATGGGAGGCTCCGATATGCACATCCAAGCTGGAGCCCCCGTATATTTTCGCATCAGCGGTAAATTAACCCCCATCGGAGAAGAAGCTCTAAGCCCCCAAGAATGCCAAAAACTAATTTTTAGTATGTTGAACAACACTCAACGAAAAACCCTAGAGCAAAACTGGGAATTAGACTGTTCCTATGGAGTGAAAGGTTTAGCTCGTTTTCGGGTCAACGTTTACAAAGAAAGGGGTTGTTATGCCGCTTGTTTACGGGCATTATCCTCCAAAATTCCCAACTTTGAGCAGTTAGGCTTACCTGATATTATCAAAGAAATGACCGATCGCCCCCGGGGCTTAATCCTAGTTACAGGTCAAACAGGATCAGGGAAGACCACCACCCTAGCCGCCATGTTAGACTTGATTAATCGTACTCGTGCAGAACATATCTTAACCGTTGAAGACCCCATCGAGTATGTATTTCCTAATGTCAACAGCTTATTCCACCAACGACAAAAAGGAGAAGATACCAAAAGTTTTGCCAATGCCCTCAAAGCCGCCCTACGGGAAGACCCAGATATTATCTTGGTAGGGGAAATGCGTGACCTAGAAACCATCTCCCTAGCTATCAGTGCCGCAGAAACAGGACACCTTGTATTT
>PXEJ01000066.1 GCA_003566215.1 Cyanobacteria bacterium T3Sed10_376R1m
AGGTGAGATTCCCTTTGCTGGTCATCCTACCATTGGTACGGCTTTTTTGTTGGCAAAAATAGGTAAAATTCCTTTAAGTCAAAATAAAAATTCATTGTTTTTAGAAGAAAATGTCGGTCTTGTTAAAGTAGTAATTGAAAGCAAAGATGATCAACCTATTTTTGTGCAGTTGATTGCCCCTTCTTCTCCTGAGTTTTATGATCAATGTCCATCTGTCAAAGATTTAGCTGATGTTTTATCTTTGGATGTTGATGCTTTATCGGTAGATGGGTTTAAACCCCAAGGGGTTTCTTGTGGATTGCCTTTTTTGTTAATTCCTGTAAATAGTTTAATTAGTTTAGAGAAGGCAAAAATTAATTTGTCAGCATGGGAAAGGGTATTAAAAGATTTTTGGGCTCCCCATGTCTATCCTTTTGTAAAAGTTGATAATAATACTTTTCAAGTAAGAATGTTTGCCCCTGCCTTAAATATAATCGAAGATCCAGCAACGGGTTCGGCGGCAACGGCTTTTGCTGGTTATTTAGGAGAGTATCAACCCCAAAGAGAGGGTAGTTGCCAGTGGCA
Organism: Cyanobacteria bacterium T3Sed10_376R1m; assembly: GCA_003566215.1. Taxonomy (GTDB): domain Bacteria; phylum Cyanobacteriota; class Cyanobacteriia; order Cyanobacteriales; family Cyanobacteriaceae; genus Cyanobacterium. The sequence continues at coordinate 565 of PXEJ01000066.1, forward strand.
GATTTTACAAGGTGAACAGATGGGGCGCCCTAGTGTCATAAGTGCGATCGCACTTAAACAAAATAATTTAATCACAGAAATAAGAGTAGGAGGTCAAGCAGTGATTGTAACAGAAGGTATGTTAAAAATTTGATAAATACCATACCACCCCTAGATCAAACCAAAAATATTGATTATTTTTAAAAATTTTTGTGCAACAAGTCAAATGATCAAAATTAACTTACCCCATAGTGAAATATATTACTACCCCAACTTTTTTGACACTAACACAAGCAATAACCTATTTACCCAACTACAACAGCAAATAAAATGGCAACAAGACACCATTACCATATTTGGTAAAACCCATCTACAACCAAGACTAACAGCATGGTATGGAGATAAAAATAAAACCTATACCTACTCCAACATCACCATGTATCCCCAAAATTGGCTTCATTGCTTACTACAAATAAAAAACAAAATAGAACCCGTCAGTCAGATAAAATTCAACAGTGTATTGCTCAATTATTATCGTCACGGAAAAGATAGCATGGGATGGCACAGTGATAATGAACCAGCATTAGGCAAAAATCCAACCATTTCATCCGTCAGTTTCGGACAACAGAGACGTTTCATGTTGAAATCAAGAGATAAAAAGAATCCTTTAAAATCAGAAATAATTTTAAATCACGGTAGTCTATTAATTATGGCAGGGGAAACTCAACATTATTGGTTACATCAAATTCCTAAAACCATTAAAAATATTAAACCCCGTATAAACCTAACCTTCAGAGTGATTTTTTAAACAATACCCCTAACACCAAATCGTAAAATGGAGCAAAAACTAAAAAAATTAATCGAAAACCTACGCCCTGGGCAAGATAGCCTCGCAAAATGGGTAGGGGGTAAAATGGCAGTTTCAGCCGTACCCGGTTCAGGCAAATCCCATAGTTTAGCCGTAGCAGGGGCAATAACTATTGCTCGACAAAAACTTAACCTACAACGTCAATTAATTATTGTTACCTATACACGCTCCGCAGCCGCCAGTATCAAACAAAAAATAGAATCAAACTTAGAGTATTTAGGTTTACCCCCCATTGGTTTTTCCGTGCAAACAATTCATGGTTTAGCTCTCCACATTGCCACCCAACACCCAGAATTATCCCAATTAAACCTTAATACTAACACCCTCATTTCTCCCAAATCGAACCATCGCATTGTTCGTCAAACCGTTGATAAATGGATTAAAGAAAACCCCTTCATATATCAAGGTTTAGTTGAAGGAATACAAGGTTTTGACTCAGAAGAATCAGAACAAATGCGTCGTCAAGACATTATTCGTACAAACGTTCTTCCAGAATTTGCCTGTACTATTATCAGTCAAGCCAAAAGTTATGGTCTAACCCCTGAAGAACTAAATAACTATGGTAATTATATTCGTGATCAATATCAATCAGGTTATATCGCTTCTGGTTTATATCAAAACTATCAAACATTGATGAGTGAAAGTAATTTTATTGATTATGATGACATGATTTTAGGTGCGCTCAAAGTATTAGAAAATCAGGAAGCAAGGCAAATGTGGCAACAAAAAACCTTTGCTGTTTTTGAGGATGAAGCCCAAGACTCTAGCCCTTTACAGGTAGAACTATTAGAAATATTAGCAACGGATCATCAAAATACTACCCTAGAACCTAATTTAGTCCGAGTAGGTGATCCAAATCAAGCTATTAACTCTACATTTACTACCGCTGACCCTATTTATTTTGACTGGTTTTGTGATCAATGTATGAACAATAATAGTTTATTTACCATTGCTCAAGCGGGGAGAAGTAGTCAAGTAATTATGAATGCGGCGAATAAAATGCTTACCCTTGTTAATCAAAAAAATTTAGAGACAATTTCTGAAAAAATTAATCTACCTTTTCGTCATCAATACATCGAGGCTGTGGACAAAAATGATCCTCAACAAAATGCTAATCCAGCCCCTAGAGGTAAAGGGGTAGAAATTCTTCAACCAGCAAATATCTATGAAACTGTTAGATTAATGGGTAAAAAAATAGAACAACTTTTTGCCACAAAGAAAGATCAAAATAATCATAATTTAGCAATTTTAATTAAAGATAAAAATCAAGCTATATTTATTTTTAATCATTTACAATATCTCAAGGAAGAATATAATTTAGAGGTAAAAATAATCAATGATAAAACTAATTTATCCTATATTCCCCTGGAAATTTTACAAGTATTACAATTTATAGATCGTCCCCATTCTCCAGAGTACTTTAAAAATGTTTTGGAAATATTGCAACAAAGAGAATTAATTAATTTACCTAATTTAGGTTCTATTAAACCTTTTCCTGAAAAATTTTTATATCCCACAGAAATAGATAAGAAGCAAAATGTGGAGGAAAAAAAAGCAAGATATATTTTATCTACTTTCTTAAAGGCTAAACTAGAATTAGTTCATTATCAAATAATTCCTTACGTGGCAATGGCTTTAGGCTACAATAAGACAGAATTAGCCACTACTCATAAGTTAAGCGAAAGAATAGAGAAAGAAATTGTCGGACGCAATTCTTTAAAAATGAAAATTTATACCTTAAAAAGTTTGATTAATACTGAGTCATTTGAAAATATTGATGCTATGGAAGATGGACAAAATAATTCTGATAATATTTATACTCGCTGTGGACAAGTTACGATTATGACTATGCACAAATCAAAGGGATTGGATTGGGATTATGTGTTTATTCCTTTTTTGCAAGAAGATAATTTTCCGGGTGTTTCTTTTGTTTCTAATAATACTAAATTTTTAGGAGATTTTAATTTAACGGAGGTAGTTAAAACACAGTTAAGATTTTTGGTTCATCAAGATAAATTCAACAGTCAAATTAATAAATATTTATCTACTACAGAAGCATGGAAAGAGTCAGAAATGTTACGAAAAAATGAGTCTTACCGTTTGCTTTATGTTGCTATGACGAGGGCTAAAAAATTACTTTGGATGTCTTCGGCTCAAAAAGCTCCTTTTAATTGGGCTTTTTTTACTGATAATAATGATATATCTAGTTTAGATAAGAAGAATAAAAATCCTTGTTTTTTGATTGAACAATTGTAGTATGGTCGTTAATTTTGTTTGTCTAAAAATAATGTATTTTGCTTTTTTTAATAAGAAAATATTTTTTTATTCTTGATCTTCATCTAGGAACTGATTATGGTATAGGTCTTCTAATTTTTGATGACTTAAACGGCGAGAGGTACGACGGTATTTTTTTGTATTTAATTTGGGTTCTTCTTGTATTTCTCCTGAGTTTTTGACCATTTTTTTTACATTGGATTCAGGGTCACGATTTTGGGCATTTTTTTCTTCTTTTACCAGAATTTCATCTAAAAATCTGAGGTAATATGGATACCTTTCCCAATCTCCTTTTACTATACATTCTGGTTCTTCTTGATGGAGGCAGTTGTTAAATTTACAGCTACCTTGATTTAGTCTTAATTTTCCTTCGGGAAAGTAGTTTATTAAGGATTCTGAGCCACAGTCTAAATCTGGTTGGTTGAACCCCGGACTATCAGCAATGTATCCTCCTTCGGGTATTTCAAATAGTTCTACATGGCGGGTGGTGTGTCTTCCTTTTTGTAGTTTTCCTGAGACTTCACCAATTCTAATATTTAATTTAGGTATTAAAAGGGAGGTTAAACTAGATTTTCCCACTCCGCTAGGTCCTGCAAATATGGTTATTTTATCTTTTAATTTTGCTTTGATTTCTTCTATTCCTTCTCTATTTTCTACGCTAAAAAAGTGTGGTTGATAACCCCATTTTTCTAATCTTTTTGACCATGCTATTTTTTGATTTTCACTGATTAAATCAACTTTATTTAATCCTAATAATAATTTTAAATTAGTTGATTCTGCCTTGACTAAAAAACGGCTTAGTTGTACTGGTTCTAGGGTTGGTTCTTCGATCGCAAATACCAACAAGATTTGCTCTGCATTGGCAATGGGAGGACGTTCTAATTCTGTTTTTCTAGGTAGTACAGATGCGATCGCACCTCGTTCCGCATTTGCCGATTTAACATAAGTGCGATCGCCTACTAACACCGATTGACCAATTTTTTTAAGACGAGTAGGGCGAGTACATAACAAAGTATGCCCTTCATCGAGACGTACCTGATAAAAGTTTGCCTGTACCGCCATAACCGTACCTAATTTAGCGTCTGACTCACTCATAACACCAAATTAGGACTCCACCAACAAAGCAAAATAATCATCCACAGGAGTAATAGACTCAATGCGATAACCCTCCATTTTTAAACTATTCGGTACTTGGTCAATAGGTTCACCCCCATCTAACCAAATTTCCAACAACTCCCCCGGAGTCATTTTTTCCAGTTGTAACTTACTGCGAATAAAATTAAGAGGGCAAGGAGTACCCCGCAAATCTAACTTATTTTTTGTCATAGCATTAGAATTTAGAAACAAATATTATTTATTAAGCCCCAATTGGTGACAAGGGCAACTCAAAATAGGTGAGAAAAAACATTAAACCTTTACACATACAGCAATTTCAAATTATCTGTAAGAATCATAAATTTAGCTCCCCCTTGATAAAAGGGGGCTAGGAGGGATCTAATACCCACAAACAACTACTTATGATGAAAAATACTATCCAAGAAACGCTCAAAACCCCCCTTAGAAGTATGATCTCCCTTAATCTGAGCTAGTTTTTCCAACAACTCCCTTTCCTCAGAACTAGTTTTTGTCGGAATTTCCACCTTAACCTTTAAAAGATGATTACCACGACTAACAGCATTACCCAACTTTGGTAAACCCTTATCCTGTAAAGTAATTACCGTATCAGGTTGCAACCCAGAGGGAATAGTAATCTCCTCATCTCCGTCAATAGTTGCCACCTTCAAACGACAACCGAGAATTGCCTGTAAATAGCTAATACTTATTTCCGAATGAATATCATTACCATCCCTC
>PXEJ01000036.1 GCA_003566215.1 Cyanobacteria bacterium T3Sed10_376R1m
GAACTTAATCGCATAGCTAACCATTTGCTCTGGTTAGGTCCATTTTTAGCTGATGTAGGTGCTCAAACTCCCTTTTTCTATATTTTCCGTGAAAGGGAAATGATTTATGATTTATGGGAAGCGGCTTCAGGAATGCGTTTAATTAACAATAATTATTTCCGCATCGGTGGTGTTGCCGTAGATTTACCCTATGGCTGGGTAGATAAGTGTGAGGATTTTTGTGATTATTTTTTACCTAAAGTAGATGAATACGAAAAGTTAATTACTAATAATCCTATTTTCCGTAGAAGAGTTGAAGGTATTGGTACGATTACCCGTGAACAAGCTATTAACTGGGGTTTATCTGGCCCTATGTTAAGAGGTTCTGGGGTTAAGTGGGATTTGCGTAAAGTTGATCATTATGAATGTTATGACGATTTCGATTGGGATGTCCAATGGGAAACCAGCGGAGATTGTTTGGCTCGTTATATGATTCGTATCCGTGAGATGCGTGAGTCGGTCAAAATTATTCGTCAAGCCCTTCAAGGTTTACCGGGTGGCCCCTATGAGAATTTAGAAGCCAAAAGAATGGCTGAGGGGAAAAAGTCTGAATGGAATGATTTTGAATATCAGTACATTGCCAAAAAGGTTGCCCCTACTTTTAAAATCCCTGAAGGAGAGCATTATGTGCGCCTTGAAAGCGGCAAGGGTGAGTTAGGTATCTTTATTGTTGGTAATAATGATGTTTTTCCTTGGCGTTGGAAAATTCGGGCCCCTGACTTCAATAATTTACAAATTCTTCCCCATTTACTCAAGGGGGTTAAGGTTGCTGATGTGATGGCAATTCTCGGTAGTATTGATGTAATTATGGGTTCGGTAGATCGTTAGTTTTTAAATTTTTACGGGGTGCAAGGTTTGCACTCCACAATTATATGAACTGTCTTAACCAAAGTTTAAATATATAATGTTAGAATGTTTACGAAACTTCATGTTTATTGAGTTTCTGCAAATATTTCATATAGGAGAATTATCAAGATGGCTAACACAGAACCGACAAATACTCCCAACGTAGAAGATCCTAAGTTTGGTTTTAATACCTATGCTGAGAAGTTAAATGGTAGAGCCGCTATGATTGGTTTTTTAATCACCCTGGGTATTGAGTATGCTACGGGACAAGGTTTATTGGCTTGGTTAGGATTGGTTTAAGAACCAGAAAAGACTAATATCTATTTCTAAATAAGGGGTTGAAGCCCCTTATTTTTTGTTTTATTTAAGTAAAAAGCGCCAACTATCTGCTTCAAATGGCTTTCCTTTTAACATCCGATTCCAATATAACCAGGGTAAAACATATCTTTTCACTAACCACATACTGTTTCTTTCTTTGGTGGGGTCAAGGGGAAAGCTGGGCATGGGGTTTTTATCATAGTCAAACTCTGCCATGATGGTTTTGCCGTAACCTGTAATTAAAGGGCAACAAGCATAACCATTATATTTATCTGAAGGACTTTGTTTTGCCATCAAAGATAAAATGTTATTCACCACTATAGGGGCTTCTTTGCGAATGGCGGCGGCTGTTTTCGATGTAGGCAAGGAGGAGGCATCTCCTAAGGCAAATACGTTAGGGTATTGTTGATGTTGACAGGTAAATTTATCTACATCTACCCAACCTTGGTCATTTGCGATCGCACTTCCTTGTAGAAAATCGGGGGTTTTCATCCCAGGAGATACATGGATAAGATCGTATTTAATGGTTATATTATCTTCACCATTAACCGCAAAAACAGCCTCTTTGGTATCAGGCTTTAGCTCAATCAAATTATGACCATACTTTACATCAATACCTTTGCGCTGGACAATTTCTTCTAACGGTTTACAATATGCTGGAACACCAAACATTTTCCCCCCTGCATTGGCATAGATAATCGTAGTTTTATCTCTAATGCCTTTTTTTCTGAAAATCTCATCTGCCATATACATGATTTTTTGTGGAGCCCCCGGACATTTAATAGCCCCAGCAGGAAAAGTAAAAATAGCAGTACCACCCTTAAAGTTATCAAGAGCTTCCCATGTATAAGGTACTTTTTCCTTAACATAATTGGAAGTTACCCCACCTTTCCCGATCGCCTCTTTAAACCCTGTAATTTTATTCCAGTCAATAGAAATTCCAGGGCAAACCACTAAATAATCGTAACTCAAAATTTGACCTGCTTTTGTGGTTACTTGATTTTGCTGAGGATCAATATTTTCTGCAAAATCTTTAATCCAAGTTACCCCACTCGGAATTAGAGTTTGTTCATGTTTAACCGTGTCTTCAAATTGATATACTCCACCCCCAACCAATGACCATGCCGGTTGATAATAGTGATTCTCAGAAGGTTCGACAATAGCGATACTCAAATGAGCATTTTTCTTTTTCAGTTGAGCACAGACAGTAATCCCAGCAGAGCCTCCTCCAATGATCAACACTTGGAAAGATTTGTTATTACTCATAAAATTTAAAAATAAAAAAATAGTTGCCAAAGCAACATAGGTAAATAGGTATCCCTCCATTTTAAAATAAGCACCAGAAATAGTACCCTAGTTCTTCATATTTCTTCGTGATTATCGAAGTTTTATCCCCTATTTTCGACTCTTAAACCATGTAACATAGACGATACTGAACATTGTGTCTTATAATGAAAGATGCTGTTTTTTTATAAGAATATATATAGGAGGAAAAATCATTGAGTAAGCATACTTTAAATGGAACTAGACGGAAACAAAGAAGAACATCAGGATTTCGTGCTCGTATGAGAACTGAAAACGGTAGAAAAGTAATTCAAGCCCGTCGTCGTAAAGGAAGACAAAGATTATCAGTTTAATTTTTGGCTCTTGAGCCTTTTTCTAATTTATAATTATCCTTTAAATTAAAGTGGGATTACCGTCATTAAATCGACTTAAAAAGCGGTCGGATTTTCAGGCTGTATATCAGCAAGGTATTCGCCGCTATAGTCGTCATCTAATTCTTCGAGCATTACCCCTTGCACCATCGGTACAACCAGTTTCTACTCGCATAGGGATTTCCATTAGTCGCAAAGTTAGTAAAAAAGCAGTGGTTCGCAACCGTATTAAAAGACAGATTAGAGCTGTTCTTAGGTGTTTGTTTCCCCAAATTTCCCCTAACTGGCTAATTGTAATTGTGGTTAAGTCTGAAGCCACTGAGTGCAATTATGAGCATTTTTTGAGAGAATTAAAAGAGTTATTTATTCAAGCAGAAATTATCTATGGGAATTAAAGAAGACGTTTTGTATGAAGGTGGACCTCACATTGGAGATTTAATTTTTAATGTGTTATTGGCATTTACTGTTATTTGTCTTCCCTTGACTGTTGGGGCTATCGTTCGTGCAATTTGGTTACGGTACCGTATTACAGATCGTCGTATTTCTGTAACTGGTGGTTGGCAAGGGCGCGATCGCACAGATATTATTTATTCAGAAGTAATAAAAGTGGTCAAAGTTCCTAGAGGGTTAGGTTTTTGGGGAGATATTGTAGTTACCCTAAAAGACAGAAGTCGTTTAGAATTACGGGCAATGCCTAACTTCAGAAAAGTATATGATTATATTGTAGAAAGAGCTGCCGATAAAACTGGTAAAACACCAGAGGCTATCTCACAATAACAATTAGGCTTTGCTGGAAAAGTTTTTGGGAAGACTAGGAAAAATCAACTATTCTTGAGGGAAAAACTTTATCTCGAGTGGAGGCAAACATTGCACTTTTTTGGTTAATTTAGCACTCCTAACCGTTTATTTTGATAGTTTTCCGATTTATTCAGCAGACCTTAATCAATAAAGGATAATAAATTTTTTTCAAATAAATATTAGACCTTATCGAGGGGTTGAATGTACACTAGCATTTAACACCTAATCATTGAAAACTTTATTAAGTGTAATATTTAGTTAAAATAAAACCCATATAGTAAGGAAATAAAATAAAAATGGATTTTGGTATAGGTTTTATATCAACAAATATCATGTTGCCAATCCTAGATTTTTTCTATGGAATTGTGCCTAGTTATGGGTTTGGAATTGTCGCCCTGACTTTAGTTGTACGTTTTGCAGTATTTCCCCTAAGTGCTGGACAAATTCGTAACATGAGAAAAATGCGCATCACTCAACCTCTGATGAAGCAAAAACAAGAAGAAGTCAAAAAAAGATATAAAGATAATCCTCAAAAACAACAAGAGGAAATGGGCAAAATAATGCAAGAATTTGGCAACCCCCTAGCTGGTTGTCTTCCCTTGTTATTACAAATGCCCATTTTATTTGCTTTATTTGCTACCCTCAGAGGTTCGCCTTTTGCTAATATCAACTATAACGTTGATGTGCAAATATTCCCCCAAGAGCAAATTGAACGCATTGAACCTCAACTTTACAGTACAAAAACACAAAATGTTTTTGTTAATGATGGGGTTCACCAAAAAATTGCAGCTATTTTACCTACAGGTAATAAGTTAAGTGTCGGTGAAACTGAAAAAATTGAGTTTCAAACTCCTGAAGGCAAATCTTTAGTTAGCTTACTAGCACAATATCCTGATCATAAAGGAGATTTAGCCCCCCAATGGCAAGTAACCAAAGGGCAAGAAAGAATAGCTATTAGTGAAAATGGTGAAATCACGGCTCTAGCTACGGGAGATGCTACTATTCAGGTGTCTTTACCTGGAATTGCTGCTGATAAAGGATTTTTATTTATTGAGGCTTTAGGACGTATTGGGGTGACTGGTGAAGATGGAAAAATTCACTGGGATATTTTGGGTATGATTATCTTCTTTGGGGTTAGTATTTACCTTAACCAAGAACTTTCTGGTGCGGCTCAACCTTCTACGGGAAATGATCAACAAAAAAATATTAATAAAATTACCCCTGTTATTTTTTCAGGGATGTTTTTGTTTTTCCCCCTTCCAGCTGGGGTGTTAATGTATATTGTTTTGGCTAACGTTTTTCAAACTATCCAAACTTTAATTTTAATGCGTGAGCCTTTGCCAGAGAATATTCAAAAAATTCTCGATGATCAACTTAAGGCTTCTAAGGGTAGAGAGGAAATACCTTTTGAGAAGAAAAAAGGTTCTAAAAAGAAAGAAAAAACTTCAGGCTAATTTATAAATAAATTTATTATGGATGAACAAATCCAACGGGGGCAAAAATGGCTCGAAACTTTGCTCAAGTTAATGAATATTCCTGCTGATGTTCAGGTGGGTAGATTGGAAGAAGATGGAGAGCAAATTCTTTCTTGTTGGTTAACTATTGATGATAGTCGTTTTGAGTCTAGTCAGATTAGTTCTTTGATTGGCAAGAAGGGGGATACTATTGACGCAATTCAATATTTGGCTAATGCTCTTTTAAATATTGGAGGCGATGAAACTCATCGTCCTTGCTTTTATACGGTGGAGTTAAATGGTTATCGTATTCGTCGTCAAGCGGAGTTAGTTGCGATCGCACAAAGTGCGGCAGCGAAAGTGAGGGAAACGGGTACACCAGAAGAAA
>PXEJ01000007.1 GCA_003566215.1 Cyanobacteria bacterium T3Sed10_376R1m
AAATTGAAAAATATTGTTAAGCAAGAATTGAAATTGAATGAAAACTAATTATAGCAAAACCGAACGTTATCTAGGTAAAATCTTAGATACTTCTCCTAAACTTCGATCGCTCTTAAAAAATTCCTATTTAAAACTAAATTATTATTTATATCGAGAAAAGGGATTTGAGTTTTATATTCATCCTCAAGTTACTTTAGAGGATATGAATCAAGGAAAAATATCTAATAATCATGAGTTCTTCGGGTATTATGATAAATCTCCTTGGTCAAAAGATATGACTCGACTCTTAGTTCATCGTTGGCAAAATAACGAATCAAAAATATCGATTATTTCTTATCATTCTAACGGCTCTGAAAAAGTTATTGGCACCACTCAAGCTTGGAATTTTCAACAGGGTGCTATGACTCAATGGACTCCCGATAATACTCCGGGGGTAGTCGTCTTCAATGACATTGATAAAGAAAATATTGTTTCTGTGTGGGTTGATGCTCAGGGAAATAGTGTGAAAATGCCTTGGTCTGTTCAAGTGGTTCATCCTCAAGGAAATAAGGCTTTAAGTTTAAACTATCGCCGATTGGCGAGATTAAGACCTGACTATGGTTACAAAATGGATGTTAAAAATTTTTCTCCAGATCAACCTTTAGATAAAGATGGTATTTGGGAAATAAATTTAAACTCTGAAAATGCAGAATTAATCATTTCTTTGAGTGAGTTGATCAATATTCAACCTCGTCCTGAAATGGAGGGAGCAGAACATAAAGTTAATCATATTCTTTATTCCCCTTTAGGAACTCGTTTTGTGTTTATGCACCGTTGGCTAAGTAAAGTAGGAAAATTTTCAAGGCTTTATGTTGCTAATTCTCATGATATTTCTTTGAAAATTTTACTGGATGATCGTATGGTTTCTCATTATTCTTGGGAAGATGAAGATCATTTGTTAGCTTGGGCAAGGCATTCATCGGAGGGCGATCGCTATTATCGAATTAATGTAACTAATGGTAATTTAGAAGTTATAGGAAAAGATATATTAGACGTTTTAGGTGATGGACATCCATCCTTTTCCCCTGATCGTCGTTGGATTATTACGGATACTTACCCCGATCGTCGTCGTCAAAGACATTTATTATTATTCGATAGGCAAAATGAAAAAGTCATCTCTTTAGGTCGTTTTCTTGCTCCTTGGAAGTTTAATGGGGAAGAAAGAACAGATTTACACCCCCGTTGGAGTCCTGATGGTACTAAAATTTCTATTGATTCCTCTCATCAAGGGGTTAGAGGACACTATATTTTAGATATTAGTAAAATCATTCAGGAATAATTATTAAGTAAGATGGAAAATAACTGTTTAAAGGCAACAGTGTTAATGGCAGTTTATAATGATCAAGATTTTGTGGCAAAGGCGATCAAAAGTGTTGTTCAACAATTAACTGATGACATGGAGTTGCTGATTATTGATGATTGTTCAACAGATCGATCCTCAGAAATTCTTAAAAATTTTGAATCTCAATATTTACGAATACGACTGATTAGAAATGAATCAAATCGAGGTTTAGGTTACTGTTTAGCGATAGGAACGGAAAAAGCGAAAGGGAAATATATAATTAGGATGGATGCTGACGATATTTGTTTACCAGATCGACTTTCAAAACAAATTCGCTTTTTAGAGGAGAATCCTGATATTGACATTGTGGGAGGAGGTGCGATCGAAATTGATGAAAAAGGAAATAAAGGAATGACCCGACAAATGCCTTCAAGTCATGAGAAAATTATGCAGGTTATTTGGGCTAATCCTTTTATTCACTCCACTGTAGCTTTTCGGAGAGAAAAAATTCTGAAGACTGGAAATTATAATGCACAAATTCGTCGTCGCCAAGATTATGATTTATGGTTTAGATGTGCAAAACAAGGGCTTAAATTTGCCAATTTTTCTGAACCTTTGATATATTACCGTTTTTTTACCGACAGTCACAAGAAACAACGTTTAAATCATGCCATAGACCAAGCAAAAATTGGTTGGAATGGTTGTCGAATGTTAAATCTACCAAAATGGCAATATTTAGCTGTAGCAGTGCCTATTGCTAGGGCTATTTTTCCACCTAGTGTAAGTCATTTCATTTATCGAACTTTAGCTCCTTTTGATCCCAGAAAAAACAAAAATTAAGAGCTAAAAAATTGATGAAAATACCAACTAAATAAAAGCCTTAAAAGAATATCAAAAGATTTTATGTTAATCTTGGTGTTATATTGATCGAAATTAAATACTGAATATAAATGTTATGAAATCTTTAATGAAATGGTCGTTAGAGGATTATCATAATCTGGTTGATAATGGAGTATTAGCTAATAAAAATGTAGAACTATTAGAAGGAGAATTAGTAGAGATGCCTCCGGAAAGTCCATTACATAGCTATGTAACTGAAAGTGGTGCGGACTATCTTCGTAAGCTTTTAAAAGGATTGGCATTAGTAAAAGAAGCACATCCGGTGACATTAATTAATTCCGAACCAGAGCCTGATATAGCGATAGTAAAACTTCCTTCAAATCAGTACAAAAATAAACATCCGTATTCTGAAGATATTTTCTGGTTAATTGAAGTCTCGAATAAAACCTTAAATTATGATCTTAATGACAAGAAAAAAATTTATGCTCAAGAAGGGATAAAAGAGTATTGGGTTGCTGATATTAGTAATCGTCAAGTTCATATTTTTTTGACTCCTGAAAAGGACGATTATCAAGTAACAAAAATTGTTTCTGAAGGTATAATTAAACCCCAATCTTTTCCTAATTTAGAATTATCAATTAAGCAACTATTTTTATGGTAAAATTAATAAAATTCTTTCATGTTTGACTATACTGCAGCTAGAAACTATCAAAAACAAAAACAAGAAAAATTAGAAGCAGAAAGATTTAATTTGTGGCAAAAAGCTAAACAAGATTGTGAAAAAATTATCACAGTTATTATTGATAAATATGAACCAAAAAAAATTATTCAATGGGGTTCAGTTTTAGATTCAAAACACTTTTCCGAAGCCTCCGATATTGATTTGGCAGTTGAAGGAGTAGAATCAGTTAAATTTTTGCAAATGTTAGCAGATGTCGAAGATATGACCGATTTTTCCCTAGATTTAATTAACTGGGAAAATCTTGATGCTTCTTTTCAAAAAATTATTTTAATGAAAGGTATAATTATTTATGAAAGAAGATAAAATATTACTATTAGTAGGAGAAATAAAAGAAAGTTTAATCGCTTTTGATAAAATTAATAATTTGTATATTTCTTATACTCCAATGTTTAATAATACTGATAAAAGAGATATAAGAGATGCGGTGTTATTAACGGAAATTTTATGTAATAGTTATACTTGTTTAGAAACTATTTTATTTCGTATTTCTAGAGCTTTTGAAAATCATTTGTCATCAGAAAAATGGCACAAAGAGTTACTGCGGAAAATGCGTATTGAAATTCCTGGTATTCGCAAGGCAGTTTTGTCTCAAGAATCTTACCTTTTGCTAGATGAATTAAGAAGATTTAGGCATTTTAAAAGATATTATTTTGAATTTGATTATGATTGGGCAAAATTAGATTATCTTAGAATAGTTTATGAAAAATTAGTTACATTGATAAAAAAAGAACTAGAATTTTATATAGATTTTTTGATAGAATTAGCCGATCTAAAATAATTATCTGCTTTTTAAGTATTTTATATTGCAAATAATTTCGGATTACTATATTTATTAATATAGCAATTATCATGGTTACGGGGTACAAAATGATCCCCCTAAATCCCCCGCAAATTCGGGGGACTTGAGAATAATAAATGTATCTCATAATTATAAAAAACGCTATATATAATTTTAGATAAAAATAAACAAATATGTTTAAATCAATACTTATAACTGGTGCAACAGGTTTTATCGGTAGTCATCTTACTCCTCAATTAGAACAAGAAAACTATCAAATTACGATCGCACTTCGCACCCCATCTTCAAAGCTAAGTCATCATAAACAAATCGAAATCAAAAATATTGATGACCAAACAAATTGGCAAAATGCCCTAGAAAATATTGACACGGTGATTCACATGGCGGCAAGGGCTCATATCTTAAAAGAATCCGTAGCTAATCCAGAGGCAGAATTTAACAAAATTAACACTCAAGGCACAATTAATCTAGTTAGGCAATCCATACAAGCAAAAGTAAAACACTTTATTTTTTTAAGTTCCATCGGGGCTGTAACCACTTTAAGCGATACTATTATTAACGAATCCTCTCCCTGCAATCCCGACACCCCCTACGGTAAAAGTAAATTAGAGGCCGAAAAAGCCATAGAAAAACTGTGTAAAAATACCTCAATGACTTATACGATTCTACGCCCTACCCTCGTTTATGGTGCGAATAATCCGGGTAATATGGAAAGGTTATTAAAATTAACGGCAAAAGGTTTACCCCTTCCCCTTGGTAGCATTAATAACTCCCGTAGCCTTATTTATGTCGGTAACTTAGTCGAGTCTATCATGACCTGTATCGATCAACCCAACGCCAAAAATCAAACCTTTATCGTCAGTGATGGAGAAGATTTATCTACCCCTGAGTTAATCAAAAAAATAGGGAAAGCCATGGAAAAAACCCCCTTATTATTACCAATTCCCCCTAGTTTAATTAAAATAGGAACAAAATTACTAGGAAAAGGAGCGACGGGCGATCGCATTTTAGGTTCATTACAAGTAGATAGCAGTAAAATCAGAAATAACCTTAATTGGACTCCCCCTTATACAGTGGATGAAGGATTACAAATAACAGCAAATTGGTTTAAAAATAAAAATATTACATAAAGTAACTCTTACAATCATAAAATAAATTGAATTTAACTATGATAAGAAGTAACTTCCAAACCTTTATTTTGCCAATATTCAATTATAAATTGAGGGGATTTAACTTGGTTTAAATATAAAGGGATTTGATCAGTGATAATTCTAGGATGATTATAGTTCATAACTTCCCTTAAATTATCAGGATCTAATAAATTGATAGTAATAGGTTTTTTAACTACTTCTAAAATAATTGTAGCTAATTTTTCATAATCTAAATAAAGTAAATTATTAATATTTAAAATAATATTTTCTGTTTTGGAGTGATTATTAAAAGTAGATAATAAGTATATCCAATCTACATTTTTAAAATTGGAGTCCCCCAAATTAGCTAATAGAGAAAGTCCTTGTTTATTTTCCTTTAATGTAAAAACTAATTCAAGACTAATATTGCTATTGCCATAATTAATGATGCCCACATTTCCTGATGGATAAAATTGAGGATGCAATACACCATAACTTATTTCTTCAGGGATTAAAATTCCCGCACCATTGGTGCCTAAGATAAATACCTTTTCCTTTTGTGCTTTTTTTGTTAACTCAAATAAATCCAAGGGGGGTATATCTTTAGTATTGATAATGATTTGTTTAATTCCCGCATTAATTGCCTCAAGGGCAGCATCTAA
>PXEJ01000113.1 GCA_003566215.1 Cyanobacteria bacterium T3Sed10_376R1m
AATAGTAGATCGCTATGGTAGTCTAGAACATTTACCAGTTGTAAGTTTTGTCCACATCGACACAGACAAAGGTGCATCCCAAGTAACAGGATTAAAAACAGGGGATACTTATCATGGTGAAAATATCCTCTTCAAACCTGCTGAAACCATCACCGCTACGATGAATAAACAGGAAATTGACGATTTGAGTAAAGGGCTAGAAAGAAGAAGTGAATATGAAAGACAATCACCCTATGATCATATTGGATCGTGGTTTCCCAAGCAAATATTAAAAGATGTTAAATCCATTGAAAACGGAGCGGGAGCAATTCGCCCTGTGGGAAGATTAGCTTTTTTTCATAATAATGTCAAAATCCAAAAAGCTATCAAAAACGCTGATAACTCTACCGTTGGACACTCTCAAAAATTACTCAATAACAATATCATAGTCGAACCGGGTACTAATATTATCATTGTTGGTTCTCTTTGTGGCGGTACTGGTAGTGGTATATTTATCGATATGGCTTATAGTCTCAGGGAAATGTATGGCTATGAAATCGATAATGAAATCACGGCTTATTTAGTCATTGCCCCAGAATTATATGGAGATACTCCCAGTGTCAAAGCCAATACCTACGCCGCTTTGAAGGAGTTAAATTATTATACTGCTCAGGGTACAATATTTGAGGCTAATTATGACCCCGTAAATCTTTTTTCAGTCAAAGAAAATCGCCCTCCTTTTGACTTTGTTTATCTAGTAGGGAATCGCACAAATAGTGGTCATAAAATAATCAAAAAAGAAAAGTTATCTCAAGTAATTGCCCATAAAATATTTGCTGATTTTGCTGAAGAAATTTCGACGAATATTAGAGGACATCGAGACAATGTTAAAAAATATTTTAGTGTTTATGATGAACATCCTCGCCCCAATGCTCAAAGATATTTAACTTTTGGATTAGCAAAAATATATTTTCCTCGTGATTTAACCATTGCTATTTGTTTAAATAAATTAAAAATAAAGTTAATTGAGTTTTGGTTATATGGAGAAGGGCAAAGCCCTGATTCTGTAGAATTATTAGATAGATTTTTATTAAATTGGCAGTCACAAAATGAAGATATTAAAAATATTTTTCAAGCAAAATTAGAAGCGACTACCCAAGAAAATGATAAAACTTTTAATCAACTTCTCAAAAATTGGCAAACAAAAAAGCAAACAGAAATTGATAACTGTCAAAAAGCAGAAGATAGGGAAAGATTTATTGATAAAATGTATAGTGAAATCAAAAGTCAATTTAAAAAGGTACAACCCGGAGAAACAGAAAATATTAGAGGTTCATGGTTAAGTCAAATTCAAAAAAATAGCCTAAAATTACAAAAACAATTTAGTCAAGATATTATTAACTATCTATCCGATTTACTCGAACCGTCTAATCCCCATTTTGCCCTTGATAATAGTCGAGGTTGGTTAGAAGCATTATTAACCAAATTAAATGAATATATTAACGAATTAGAAAATATTAAGCAAAGTGCGATCGCATTTACAACTATCGAAAATATCGAGAAAAAATGGAAAGACTATTGTCAGACATTTGAAGATATTGAAACAGAAAAAAAAGGATTATTTGGCAAATTAAACAAAACTAAAAACAAAGAATTTCAAGAAGAAGCAAATCAAGCAATATCAGACATCAACAAATTAATTAAACTTAACTTAAAATTAACCTTAACCGATGAAAGTTTAAAAATTGCCACAACCTTAAAACAATTAGCACAACAGCTAAAAACCCAAACCAGTAATTTTTATAATTTACTCCAGGACTTAGAAAGTTATTATAATCGAAAAGGAGAAGAATTAAGCCAAATTGATGACGATGAAATCAATGGAGAAGCAGTATTTGAACCCAATGATAATGATCAATATTATCAAGTGTTATTACCCGAATCAGAAAAAAGAAATTTATTAGTAGAAGTGAGTCATAAAATTAATGAAACTGCCTCCCTACCCCCTTCATTACTTCACTTCTTTAACGCCGAAAGAGTTATCGAAACAAAAGAATTAAGCCAAACCATTGACATCAATATCGAAACAAAATTTGGTGATAAAAGTTTTGACTTAACCGAATCAGTAGTTAATCGTTTTATGCAAAAATATCCTTTTTCTGATGGACAAACTCGCCTTAAACAAATTATAGACGAAGGGGATGTTTTATTACCTTTAAATAGCAATGCCCCTTACTTTGTTAATGATGCAGATAAAACTACACAAATCATAGGCTTTAAGCAAACTGATGAGCGAGAAAACAAACAATTTAGAGACTTAATCACCCAAGGAATTGGTATTAATTCTGACGTAATAATACCACTACAAAGTAAAAATGAAATAATTATAATCAAAGAATTTGCCGGTTTTCCTCTACGTATTGTCAATGGATTAAAAGAATTACGAGAACAATATGATAGACAAAAACACCTCTATGATGGCTACAACTTACACAATGAATCTGAAACTTTTTTCCTTGATATAATTCCCCCAGAAGGGCGAGATATGGAATTATTACAAGATGATTTTTATACCTGTTTAGCCTTCGGTAAAATTCAAAAAAAACCCGACAATCAAAACTACTATTTAGAATTAAAAGATGAATTAAGAAATGAATTTTATGACCTACCCTTAAGTCAAGTATGGGAGGAATCTTTAGAAGAAATTAGTCAAAATGAAACCGTTAGAGAGTATTTAAGACAAACCGTGCAAACATTAGAGGAAGAATTAGCACAACAACCTTATTTATTTCAAGAAATTTATTATCCTAATCTGATAAAGTATGTCGATGAATTAGAAACACTGACAGAATATGATATTAATTTTAGTCAGAAAAAATTTGTTTTAGGAGAAAGAGCCGATCGCACTTCCCTCGGCAAAGATGGTATATTAAAGAGAATATATGAACGCTTTCTTAAAATTGTCAACGAAACACAAACCAACGACAATATCAGTCAAAAAAACAAACTGTTATCAGAAAATTCTGAGAAAAAACAAAAACTAATAACTCCCGAAAATACTGAAAATAATAAAGTAGAAAATAACAACCAAAATCAAGTTTTAAAAATAGTATCTGTTTCTGAATTATCGAATGATAAGACTAATCAAATATCCCCAGAAATTGATTCAGACTTCTATCAAAAATGGAAAAATATTACTCCCTCAGAACTACTAGAAATGAAGAAAGAAGGCATACTAAACACCGATGAAATTAATAAAATAAAAAAATATGTGTTAGGTTTATAACTGTTTAGGATTCCTTGGCACTCAAAACTAGACAAAACTTTTCTAACAAGAGACTTATAACAATATTAAAGCTTTTTACTCTAAATGCCATGATTTATTGATATTAATGTCTAATTTCGCTCATATCGTAGCTCTTATTAACGTCTTCCATTAATTCCTTTATTAGAGAGGAAGCTAGATGACTTTTGATGTGCTAACCATGAAGTCAAAGGTTGATGTACTAAAGTTTGATAACGGTAAAAATTGAGTGCTTCAAACAAAAAAGCGACAATCCCACAGGCAAAACCAATGGTAAGAATACCCATACTGCCAGAGCCATCACCAAAAACTGTGAGAAAATTCCATACTTGCTCATAGGCTCTTTGGGCTAACAACCCCAAGGCTGGAATATAAACGCAAAGACTTAAAGATACTAAAATCAATACGCAAATAATCACTGGAGTTGCGAAACCAACTAAGGTAGTTAGAATCAGGGAAAATAGGAAAGATAACCACATATTCATAATATCTTACTCCTTCAGGAGTCTGTGAATGGTAGTTAACAAAATATAATAGCAAGACTATTTATTTTGCTTTAAATAACTATTTTTAGGTTACGCTTTTAATCAACAATTTTCACTAAATTGACAAGAATCTTAAAATAAGATTAAATAACTTGACATATATAATTTTTTAGTGTAAAGAAATATAAAATTACTTAACAAAGATGACAAGATCTACACTAACACTTAACAAAAATAAATTAAACTACCATTGACTTTATGACACTAGAAACCGCTACTTTATTAGTATCTTGTCCTGACCAACAGGGTTTGGTTGCCAAAATAGCTAACTTTATCTATTCTAACGGTGGAAACATCATTCACGCAGATCATCATACGGATTTGGAAGCTGGTTTATTTCTTTCTCGAATTGAATGGCAATTACAAGGATTTAATTTACCTAAAAATCTTATTGGTGCTGCTTTTAGTGCGATCGCACTTCCCCTTAAAGCCCAATGGAAACTCCACTTTAGCCAGACAATTCCCCGTATAGCAATTTGGGTAAGCAAACAAGATCATTGTCTCTACGATTTGTTGTGGCGTATCCAAGCCAAAGAATTAAAAGCCGATATAGAATTGATTATTAGCAATCACCCCAACTTAGAACCCATAGCCGAACAATTTGGGATCAAATACCATTACTTTCCCATCAACAAAGAAAATAAACAAGACCAAGAAAATAAAGAAATAGAACTACTAAAAAATAATAACATTGACCTTGTAGTTTTGGCAAAATATATGCAAGTGTTAAGCCCAAATTTCATCGCTCAATTTCCGAACATAATTAACATTCATCACTCATTTTTACCAGCTTTTGTAGGGGCAAAACCTTATCATCAAGCCTACTCAAGAGGGGTTAAAATCATTGGAGCAACAGCTCATTATGTCACCCAAGATTTAGATGCAGGGCCTATTATCGAGCAAGATGTTGTCAAAATTAGTCATCGTGACACCGTCAAAGATTTAATTAGAAAAGGAAAAGACTTGGAAAGAGTAGTCCTCGCACGGGGAGTTAGACTACACCTACAACATCGGGTTCTAGTTTACGGAAACAAAACCGTAGTGTTTACTTGAACCTCCCCTGCCTGAAAGCGAGGGGATTCCCATATAGACCTTATCTAGGCAATAGCCCCCGACAGAACGCCATTACTGTGCTGTTTCATCACGATAGTTCCTACCGCAATATTTTCTAAACCTCTATTGGGGTTTAAAACCCCAATTTTTTTGATAAATTTTCTTACATATTTTTTAATAAAAAAATTCCCCTCTCCAATTAGGAAAGGGGTTATCTATATCAAGTTTTTAAACTTGTCTTAGAACGTAAAGGTAGTTCTGATGGTACCAATTAAGCTACGACCATTATTTTGGTCAGTGGTGTTAAGATAAATAATCCCAGGAGTGATGGAAATATTATCAGTTACAGGGTATTTGTAAAAACCTTCAAGATGGAAAGGTTTTGTACCACCAAGATTATCACTATAGGGTTGAATACCCGCAAATATACCGAGTACGCTACCTTCTCTGATTACATCTAAGAAGGAAACACCACCACCGTAACTATAAATCTCGTCAGAAGCGCCAGTATCTCTCAAACTAACGTCAGTGTAGTTAAAGAAACCACTAACACTAACTCTGGGACTTAAACGAAGAGCAGCCTGGGC
>PXEJ01000420.1 GCA_003566215.1 Cyanobacteria bacterium T3Sed10_376R1m
CGAAAAGTTAGCCAATCATTTGGTAGAAAATGGTAGTGATGGTATAGTCGTTTGTGGTACTACCGCCGAATCTCCTGCCCTTGAAGATCATGAAAAATATGAGTTACTCCAAGTTATTAAAACCAGCGTGGGAGGCCGTGCTAAGATTGTTATGGGTACTGGTTCTAATTCCACAGCAAGTGCGATCGCATCTACCCGTAAAGCAGAAAAAATAGGCATCGATGGCTCTTTACAAGTTGTGCCTTATTACAATAAACCACCCCAAAAAGGTCTATATTTACACTTTAGTGCGATCGCATCAGCTTGTCCCGATATACCCATGATGTTGTATAATGTACCGGGTAGGACAGGGAAAAATATAGAGCCAGAAACCGTCACCCAATTAGCCAAAGAATTTGATAACATAGTAGCAATCAAAGAAGCTAGTGGAGATCTAGAGCAAACTGCCCAAATTAAAACTCTTACCTCCGATAATATTTTGATATACTCAGGGGAAGACTTCTTAACTCTACCAATGATGACAGTGGGAGGAGTTGGGGTTGTTAGCGTAGCTAGTCATCTAGTGGGAACAGAAATACAGTCAATGATACAAGCCTACGAATCAGGAAAAAACCAACTTGCTCAAACAATTCAACAAAAACTATACCCCTTGTTCAAAGTTTTATTTTGCGACACCAACCCGATTCCTCTAAAAGCAGCTTTACAATTACAAGGATGGGATGTAGGTAATGTTCGACTACCGTTATCAAAAATTTGTGATAGTGATCTATTAGCCGTTAAAAATGTCTTGGAAACACAAGGTTTACTATCACCGTAATTAATAATTTTGCTCGATATAATAGCATTTAAAAAGTATTTTTCTATGAAGAAAAAAAACCGTTGCACAGTAAACACAAAAGGAGGTTTGTAAATATAAATAATTAAAATCATACAATATTTTCTAAGCTAAACTGAAATAATATCTTTTATTTTTCTTTTAGGATAAATGTATTTAATAAAAAAAAACATTGAAAAAAACCTAGAAAAAGAATTTTTTAGTACCGTTAGGAAAATATAGCTAGTTTTTAGAAAACAAAAAACAGTAGTTTAATAAATTAACAACTTAATTAGTAGAGAATAAAGAAACAATAGCAATTTTTATGGAAAAAGTTTACAAGATACAAGGCAGAAAAAGAAAAACGAATAATACACCAGTAATTAATAATACTTTGAAAGAAACAAACTCCAACAAACCAAAACCAATCATAGAAAGAAAAAATAATAACAGTAGTGAGCCTAAGCTGAAAGTAATTCCCCTTGGTGGTTTACACGAGATTGGTAAAAACACTTGTATTTACGAATATGAAGATGAAATCATCTTAGTAGATGCAGGAATCGGCTTTCCCACAGATGGAATGCACGGCATTAATGTGGTTTTACCAGACATGACCTATTTAAGGGAAAATAGCCACAAAATTAAAGCCTTTATCGCTACCCATGGACACGAAGATCATATCGGTGGTATCCCTTACCATTTAAGACAAATTGATACCCCCATAATTTATGGGCCTCGTTTAGCTATGTCTTTGTTGAAAGATAAACTAGAAGAAGCTGGATTGCTCGATCGCACTATCATAAAGAGTGTAACCCCCAGAGAAGTAGTTAAAATCGGCAAACACTTTAAAGTAGAATTTATCCGCAATACCCACTCCATCGCCGATAGTTTTACCCTCGCTATTCATACCCCCGTGGGGGTTGCTATCCACACAGGAGACTATAAAGTTGACCATACTCCCGTTGATGGTGAATATTTTGACTTTTTCCGTTTAGCCCAACTGGGAGAAGAAGGAGTATTGTGTATATTTGGAGATTCTACCAACTCAGAAGTACCCGGGTTTACCCCCTCGGAAAGATCAGTTTATCCTAACCTTGAAAAGATTTTTCTCCAAAATCATGGGCGTTTAATGCTGACCACCTTTGCAACTTCCGTACATCGGGTTAATATGGTTTTAGAGTTAGCCCAAAAATATAACCGTAAAGTTGCGATCGTGGGACGCTCCATGTTGAACGTCATTGCCCATGCTCGGAACCTTGGCTATATTCGCTGTCCCGAAGACTTATTTGTTCCCCTAAAAGCCCTATATAGCCTTCCCGATGAGCAAGTTTTAATCCTTTGTACAGGATCTCAAGGGGAAAAATTCGCCGCCATGACGAGGATTTCTAGGGGGGAACATCGTCAGGTAAAAATCCGTAAAGGAGACACCATCATCTTCTCCGCTAATCCTATCCCAGGTAACACCATCCCCGTAGTTAACACCATTGACCGTTTAATGATGCAAGGTGCAAACGTACTATATGGCAAAAATTTAGGAATTCATGTTTCAGGGCATGGTTGCCAAGAAGATCAAAAATTGATGTTAGCTTTAACTAAACCCAAATTTGTTGTCCCTGTCCATGGGGAATATAGAATGTTAGTTAAACACGCTGAAACTGCCCGTAGTGTGGGAATTCCAGCCGAAAATATCGTGGTTATCAACAATGGTGATACTGTGGAGTTGACCCCTGATTCTATCCGTAAAGGAGAAAAAGTTCCCTCTGGAATTGAATTAGTTGATAATTCTGGCATTGTTCATAGTACTCATGTTATGGAGGAAAGAACTCAAATAGCTGAAGATGGAGTTTTAACTGTAGTTGCGGCTGTTAACTATCAAGGAAGATTGCTCGATGAACCACAAATTAATTTGCGTGGAGTGGTTAGTAAAATCGAAATTTCTATGTTGAAACGGTTGATTTCCCGTAATGTGGATAAAACAATTGGCGATCGCATCAAGAGTGCCTTGCTACTGAATGACAATCAAGATATAAACTGGTCAAGTATTCGCCTAGATGTAGAAGCAAGTTTGGATCGCTTAATTCAAAGGGAATTAAGAAGCAATCCCCTAGTTATCTTTATGCTACAAGTACAACCAGATCCCAATGATTTCAACGATAACGGCACTAATGACGACAAAGAGCAAGAAAAAGATAGCGATGGTAAATTTACCCGCCGTCGTCGCTCTATCGTAACCACCCATTAAGAAAAAACTGAAAGATTGTAAAACAGGTACAGGTTATATTGCTTGTGCCTGTTTTCTCCATTCTCAAAATGCTCATTGCTTGATACGATAAAACGTGACTAATTTTATAAAAATTATATGAGTAAAAATCTAGAAACTATCCCGGCTCATGGTGGACAATTGATCAACCGATTGGCAACCCCCGCCGAAAGAGATGAATTTATGGCACAGGCAGACAAACTGCCCAGAATACAATTAGATGAAAGAGCCACCTCTGATCTTGTTATGATTGCGATCGGTGGTTTTAGCCCTTTACAGGGATTTATGGCCCAAGATGACTACGAAAACGTAGTTGATAATATGCGCCTTGTCAATGGTTTACCTTGGTCAGTACCCGTTACCCTTTCCGTTAGCGAAGAAGAAGCAGAACCTCTCAAAGAAGGAAGCTGGATTCGTTTAGATGATTCTAACGGTAGATTTGTTGGCGTATTAGAACTTACCCAAAAATATCGCTACAACAAAACCCATGAAGCCGTAAAAGTTTATGGTACAGACGAGGACAAACACCCCGGGGTAAAAGTAGTTTATGAACAGGGTGCAATCAACTTAGCTGGCCCTGTGTGGTTATTACAAAGAGATCCTCATCCTCTATTTCCTGATTATCAAATTGACCCTGCCCAATCCCGTAAAATGTTTATCGAAAGAGGCTGGAAAACCGTTGTGGGCTTCCAAACCCGTAATCCCATTCACCGCGCCCATGAATATATCCAAAAATGTGCCTTAGAAACCGTTGATGGTTTATTTTTACATCCCCTCGTCGGTGCGACTAAAAGCGATGATATTCCCGCAGATGTCAGGATGCGTTGTTATGAAATTATGATGGATAAATATTTCCCTCAAAACAGAGTTATTCTCGCCATCAATCCCTCAGCCATGCGTTATGCAGGTCCCAGGGAAGCAATTTTTCACGCTCTAATCCGTAAAAATTATGGTTGTACCCATTTTATTGTTGGACGTGACCATGCAGGAGTAGGTGACTACTATGGTACTTATGATGCCCAGTTAATTTTTGATGAGTTTGAACCCGCAGAATTAGGTATTACTCCCATGAAGTTTGAACACGCTTTCTATTGTAAGCGCACTGAACAAATGGCAACTTCTAAAACTAGCCCTTCTACCCCAGAAGAAAGAGTACATTTATCGGGTACAAAGGTAAGGGAAATGTTGCGACGGGGGGAATTACCTCCTGCACAATTTTCTCGTGCCGAAGTAGCGGCAGAGTTAGCTAAGGCAATGCACCGTTAATTAGCTCTATTGATCTTCTCTCCTGATTTTGGGGGAGAGGATTATTGACACTTATGCCCTAAATGCGATCGCATCTCCATTAATTCAAAAAATAAAAACTTGATGTATTGAAGATTACATACAGTGGAGAATTTAGGAGGTTTTTGCCAAGAAATAAGATTTTAAGCAAAAAAAGATTAATTTAATGATCTTTTGAGTACCAATAATTGGTAAATTAACCTAAATATTGATATTAAACTACAAATAGTAAAAATGAAAGCATTAGTAATAGGTGGAGATGGTTATTGTGGTTGGGCAACAGCTTTGCATCTCTCGAATAAAGGTTATGAAGTAGCAATTCTTGATAGTTTAGCCCGTCGTCACTGGGATGATAAGCTAGGAGCACAGACTTTAACTCCGATCGCACCTATCCAAAAACGTATTCAACGTTGGTATGAATTAACTGGTAAAAAAATTGAGTTATTTATCGGTGACATTACTAATTATGATTTTTTAATCAAAGCTTTTCGTAAGTTTGAACCGGAATCGGTAGTCCATTTTGGAGAACAACGTAGCGCTCCCTACTCCATGATTGATAGAGAACACGCTGTATTTACCCAAGTAAATAATGTTGTTGGTACTCTTAATATTCTTTATGCCATTAAAGAAGAATTTCCTGAAACCCATCTAGTAAAACTAGGTACGATGGGAGAATACGGCACTCCTAATATTGACATTGAAGAAGGTTATATTGAAATTGAACACAATGGACGCAAGGATGTTCTACCCTATCCCAAACAACCGGGTAGTTTTTATCATTTAAGTAAAGTTCATGATAGCCATAATATTCATTTTGCTTGTAAAGTATGGGGCATTAGAGCCACTGACTTAAATCAAGGTATTGTTTACGGTGTTTTAACCGAAGAAACTGGCATGGATGAAATGTTGGTAAATCGTCTTGATTATGATGGGGTTTTTGGAACTGCTCTAAATCGTTTTTGTATCCAAGCGGCTATTGGTCATCCTCTTACTGTATATGGAACCGGTGGTCAAACCCGTGCGTTATTGGATATTCGTGATACTGTGCGATGTATGGAAATTGCGATCGCAAATCCTGCGGATGCTGGACA
>PXEJ01000138.1 GCA_003566215.1 Cyanobacteria bacterium T3Sed10_376R1m
AAACGATTGGCTAAAGGAGCAAAAATTTCCTTAGTTTCCGTAGCGATTAATTTTTGTTTTTCCTCCTTCAAATAGTCAAGGGTGCGCATATTATGTAATCTATCCGCTAGTTTCACCACTATTACTCTAATATCTTGTGCCATGGCCAAAAACATTCGTCGAAAATTCTCTGCTTGTCTTTCGGTTTTGTTATTAAAGTTAAATTTAGATAGTTTAGTAACCGCTTCTACTAATTGACGTACATTTGAGCCAAATAATTCTTCGATATGCTCTGGGGTAATATCTTCATTGTCTTCTACCACATCATGCAAAAAACCAGCAGCAATCATCTCCGCATCCCCCCCCAAATCTCTTAACAATTCAGCAACGGCTATGGGATGAATAATGTAAGCCTCTCCTGATTTGCGAAATTGTCCTTCATGGAGATTGTAGGCATATTCAAAGGCTCGGCAAATCAAGTTATTATCGCTGTTATTTTGATCCCCTATTAAGCATTTATTTAGCCATTCTGGAAGATGTATTTTTTTGGGTTGACTTTGGCGGGGAAGGGTAATAGTCATGGTATTGATTAAGATAAATGTTAAATTGTGGATATTTTAAAGATTAGGTTATTTTTTTTGTTTAATATTATCCTTGAAAAATTTATTTTAAATATGCCAATCAAACCCTTTTTATTTCTTTTGAAAGAGTTTTTTAAGTATTTTTACTAATTTTCAAGGAAGAGCTAATGAGAAAACACTTTATAATTAGAATCTTTGACAAGTAATATATCTTTTCTGGTTAATTTTGGCTGCACTGATACCAAGACCACTTCTGGGTAACTATCTAGATACTATTACTTATATTATATCGTTGATGATTTTGATTTCCTTAGCTATCTTTAATTTTAAAGATAGTTCTTAAATTGTAACGCAATATATACAAAATGTTACCAAAATCACATTATTCTTTGCTTGAGGAATGGATTAAGCTACTAAAAATATTTCAAAGGGAGTGGGATTTACAAAATCAAAATTATTATTATCAATCTCCTATTTGGCAAGATATTTTATTTTTTTTACAAGAAAAAATAGTTCCTTTTTCTGCTGATTTTGCCGATTCTAATGAAGCTAATTTATGGCAATCATGGCAGACAGAAACCCATCGTTATGTTCGTCTTCTAACCACGGATTTATTATTTTTTGACACGGCTAAACAACCTATGACCAAAAAAGTTAAACACTCTTTAGTTTCTCAACACTTAGAAAGTGCGATCGCCCTTAGCCAAAATATGATTAATTAGATCTTAGGCTATCAATTTTTGGGGCATAACAGGTTTCTGTTATAATTGTTAAGAAATAATAAGCAACATTGAGGAAATAAAAAATGCCCCATACCATTGTGACAGACATTTGTGAAGGAGTTGCCGATTGCGTTTCAGCTTGTCCTGTTGCCTGTATTCACGAGGGAGAAAGCAAAAATACTAAAGGTACAGATTGGTTTTGGATTGACTTTGACACCTGTATTGACTGCGGAATTTGTTTACAAGTTTGCCCAGTAGAAGGTGCTATTTTGGAAGAAGAACGTCCAGAATTGCAAAAAACCCCTTAAAATTAGTTGGACATTAGAAGTTAGCGAAAAAAAATGACCAATTTGCTGGAAGTTAAAAACGTTTATGCAGGGTATATAAAAGATCTAAATATCTTACAGGGTATCAATTTTAAAATTGAATCTGGGGAATTAGTTACAGTGATAGGACCTAACGGAGCTGGAAAATCTACCCTTGCAAAGACTGTTTTTGGCTTACTCACCCCCAATCAAGGAGAAATTATTTTTAAAGGTCAAAATATTGCTGGTTTAAAACCTAATGAGATAGTAAAGTTAGGAATGTGTTACGTTCCTCAAATTGCCAATGTTTTTTCTACCTTGACGGTAACAGAAAATTTGGAAATGGGCGCTTATACTCTCTCTGGTTCTTGTAAACAACAAAAAGAGCTTATCTATACAATGTTTCCTAAACTCAAGGAAAGAGCAAAACAAAAAGCAGGTACTTTGTCTGGGGGTGAGAGACAAATGTTAGCCATGGGTAAGGCTTTGATGTTAGAACCAGATTTACTCTTGTTGGATGAGCCTTCTGCTGCCCTTTCTCCTATCCTTGTTAATGATGTTTTTGAGCAAATTAAAGCTATTAATGCCACTGGCAAGGCGATTGTATTAGTAGAACAAAATGCTAAAAAAGCACTAATGATGGCCCATCGGGGTTATGTTCTCGAAAGTGGACGAGATGCTATCGAGGGTAAGGGATCGGATTTATTAAACAATCCTCAAGTAGGGGAGCTATATTTAGGCACTAGCTCCCATTAAGATTAAATTTTATCGACTTCGTTTCCACCATGTAACTATGGCGACAGTTAAACCCAAAAAGGGAATAATAAATAAAGCTAACCATGAGATTAATCCAGCTTGAAATTCTCCTAAATTAAGACGGCGATTCGTGGGAATTTTGGGGCTGATAGAAAGAGTTGTTTCTTCGTCCGAGGCTAACCAACCAAGGGAATTAAATAATAGATCACTGTTTAGCTGTTGGGAAAACCAGCCGTTAGTGGCAAAGTTAGAATTACCAATAACCACCATTTTAGTTTCTGGGGGAGGAGTTGATGAACTAGGGACAGTGAGGGGATTGGCTTCGGGTTGATTTATGGTGGGGGGCTGAGGCAAATCTCCTTGGAGGGGATTGATTTCAGGTGATGTTTGTGTGGATGAGGGGGGAGTTATTTCTTCTGGTTCAGGGGTGTTATTTTCGCTGTTCGGTACGGCAGAGTCAGGATTAGTTTTAACTAGGGCATAGGCAATATTTAATGGGCCTGGAAGATCTTGTTCTGGATTTTATTCGATGGTTTCTTGGGTGATGTCACTTTCTGCCCAAGTTTGAGGTGAGGTGATAACGAGGGGGGTGGCTTCTATGTTTTCGGTGGGTTGGGTTAATATTGCCCTTGCTAGGGGAAAGATGCTGATGCCGTCGCCAAAGTCTTGGGTAATGGGATGGTTGCCATAGTCAACGGCAAGGGTGACAGAAGGGCCTAGTCCGAAGATTTCTCCTGCTCCTGAAGCGTCAACAACTAAGCCATCATGAAGTACTATACCCCAATCCACAAAAAGGGCATCAAGACTTGAGGGTGTTGTGGCGTTATACATTACCAATAGACTCCCTCCGTTTTGGACATATTGTGCGATCGCACTTATTTCTCCTTCTAATAATTCCCTCGAAGCACTACTAACCACCACAACATCAGCATTGGGAGGAATTAAGGGAGTGGTGGCAAGATTAAGAGATTGCACCACATAACCTCTTTCGCTCAAGCGATTAACAGCTTGGGAAAAACTATTTTCTCCTTCTTCTAGGGTTGGTTCTCCATGACCTTGTACTATATATACGATGGGTTGTTCTGTCCGTTGTACCTGTGATATGGCATTAGTTAGAGCTATTTCTGTTAAAGGATTGTTAGGAGATAGTACCTGTACCAATTGTTTTGTGTCTGCAAACTGAACATATACTTCCCCTTGTCTTTGGACATTAAATTCTTGAGCCAAGCGGATATTTACTTGTGGGTCAATAAATTCAAACTCGAATAGGTTATTATTACGGCTATAATCTTCTAATAAATTGCGATCTCTAGGATTGGGTGGAGTCTCGAACACATAAACCTTTAGAGGTTGATTGAGATTTTTAACTAACTCTTGAGATTGGGAAGAAAGAGTAAAAAGTTGATTTTCTGTTAAGTCAACACTGAAAGAATAGTTTAGCCCCAAGTAGTTAATTACTCCCAAAATAAGAATAAAAGCGAGGGTAGCAACTAACGCATTTGTACTAGCTTCCGTTGATCTCATACCCCAAAAACCCTTTTGACGATAAAGATACCCAACCAACAAAACAACTAAAATAATTATGCCTAAAAGGGAGAGAATAAAGCCAATAGTTGAGGCAGTTTCTGACAACAAACCAGTTACAATCCCCGCAGATACAAGAAAAATCGCTCCAAAAAAGAAATAATTATTATACTTAGTCATATTTTAAAAGTTATAGTCAAAAAATTCGTCGTCAATAAGAGTATTTAAAGGTTGGTTTTATTAATTAATCTCTTGGGTGATTAACAAAAAAGCAACAACATCCCCAATTTTAAACTTTAAGCTCCATCTTTGCATTTTTTTTCCTTTTATATGAAAAGTTAAGAAGATTTTATAAAAGGCAAATAGTAATAAGTTGATGTACTATTCAGTCCAGAGGGTTTATTATGAGTCGAAAATAGTCTAAAGCATTTCAGGATTTTAAAAATTTACCACCGATAGAAAAAAAGAACAAATCATAATTCGTTGTAAAAAAGATAATTACTTATCTGATTTTGCTAAGGAAATTAAAAACTTTTAAAGTATCAGAGTTGTTGTAGTTTTTTTTAGAGCCTGAAAAAGAATTGATAGAAGAAGATTTAAAAAGAGGTCATATTTTAGTGAATTTGATATTTTTATTTCAGATTTTAAACGAGAAGAAAGAAGAAATGAATTGTCTCTTTCTGTAGTTTCTATTATTCAATAATTAATACAAAAAAACCCCCTAAAAAAAGGAGGCTTTTTAAGAGTCAAAAGTTACAAAACCTAGAAACGAGTAGTATTAGGTTTGTGAACAATAAAACTCATGGTTTGACATTGTTTGAGGTTGTCAAAACCGATAACTCTGATATAAGAATCAGAATATTGACCTTTACACTCACGAACTTCGTTTAATACTTCCTGGGGAGAAACAGCATTAAATAAAGGTAATTTCCAAAGAGTCCAGTGGTGATCATTGGGTAAAGGATCTTTTTCAAATTCTACCGCAGGAATAAATCCTTGGTCGAGTAAGTATTGAACCTGTTTAACGATTTGTTGATCAGTTAAAGGGGGTAAATAAGAGAGAGTTTCGTAACGACGCTCTTTTGGTAAGGTTTGCATGGTTTATTCTTCCTTGTTTTCTGATTGATTTAATTCGGTATCTATATTGGTTTCATCTGTAGAAGATGAAATTAATGAAGAAGATTTAGTCTGAGTTAAACGCTCTAAAAGATAGCGACGATGTTCAATATTTGATTGCTCTATATTGGTTTTGACCATTTCTGGTAAAAATTCCATCGTTCGTTCTGCTATATCTTTCCTCACCGTAAGAATTCGTAAAACTAACTCTTTGTTTTCCTTAACCAAGGCGCTCAAATAATTGTCGCTATCTTGGATTGAATTACGGTTAGAGAACTCCCTTAACCAAATGGCTAGTCCGGGGTTTGTTTCCGTGGGTTGTTCAATGATAATTTTTACGGCTTGATAGGTTAGATAACCTTGCAGGACTTTCGCTGTATCTTTAACGACTTGTTTATAAGACATAAATTTTAGTGGTGGTAACCAGTTTTTAGTTAATCAGAAGGTCGATGATAAATT
>PXEJ01000018.1 GCA_003566215.1 Cyanobacteria bacterium T3Sed10_376R1m
TGGTACTCTTTATTTTAGTAGCGATCGCCTCGACTATTGGAACATATATCGTCAAGAAAAAAATGGCAAGATAAAACCCTTATACCCGCTCAATGCTGAATTTGGTTATCCTCATTGGGTTTTTGGGGAATCAGTTTACGGTTTTGCCGATAAAGATACAATTATTTGTACCTACACTAAAAGTGGTATTTGGCATTTAGCTAGTTTAAATACTAAACTAAAAAATCTAACGGATCTCAATATATCTTTTACTAATATTGCTTATTTACAGGTGAATGGGGATCAAATTTTGTTTACAGGGGGTTCTCCTACTCAACCCACAGCCATAGTCAGGTTAGATGTAGAAACAGGGGAAACAGAAATTTTACAACAGTCGAGTAACCTTGACTTAGATGAGGGCTACCTAACTCAACCCGAACAAATAGAATTTCCCACCAGTAATGGGGAAACTGCCTATGGTTGGTATTATCCCCCCAAAAACAAAGATTTTGTTACCCCAGAGGGAGAGTTACCCCCCCTACTCGTCAAAAGCCACGGAGGCCCTACGGCTATGACTACCGCCAGTTATAACCTGCGGATTCAATATTGGACCAGTAGAGGTTTTGCTTTTGTGGATGTGAATTATGGAGGGAGTACTGGTTATGGCAGGGATTATCGGCAGAGGCTAACCAAAAATTGGGGTATTGTGGATGTGGAGGATTGTATTAATGCTGCCAAATATTTGGTAAAAAAAGGAAAAGTTAATCAAGAAAAATTAGCAATTTCTGGAGGTAGTGCGGGAGGTTATACAACTTTAGCCGCTCTTACTTTCCATGATACTTTTAAGGCAGGAGCTAGTTATTATGGGGTGAGTGATTTGGAGGTATTAGCTACGGATACCCATAAATTTGAGTCTCGTTATCTAGATAACTTAATCGGCAAATACCCTGAAGAAAAAGAAATTTACGAAGTGCGATCGCCCATTAATCATATAGATAAATTATCCTGTCCAGTAGCATTTTTTCAAGGTTTAGAGGATAAAGTAGTTCCTCCTAATCAAGCCCAAATGATGGTTAATGCCCTAGAAGCAAAAGGAATAAAAACTACCTATGTCACTTTTCCAGACGAAGGACACGGCTTTAGGAAGGCAGAAAACATCAAAAGGGCATTAGATGGAGAGTTCAATTTTTATGCAGAAATTTTTGGATTTTCTTGCCAATCGTAAAAGTTGTTAGCTATAATATGGGTACCTAACACTTAAACCACACCTAATAGTCAGGACGAACCCCCTTTGTCCTGACTCCCTTTTTTTTAGATAATCACATTAATTACTTATGATGTCCTTCTGCGATCGCACGGCTACAACACCACTCATTAGGTAAGGTAGAAGGCCAACCCATTTCAAGGGCTTCTTGACAAATAGTCATAACAGTTAACTGACAGTCAATCAACTGAAAATCTTCTTTTTGACACTGTTTTAAACTATGTTTCAAAATAGAATCATCTTGAAATTCAATGGTTTTATTACACTGAATACAAACAATATGGTGATGATGATGAGGATAGGGATGATTAAGTTCATAGTGTTTATGACCTTCGGCTAATTCTAACTCCCTTAAAACACGCATTTTAGTCATCAACTTAACACTGCGATAAATAGTTGACAAACTAATATTTTCGCCATCCTCTTCCAACATATTATGTAACTCTTCTGCGCTCAAATGATTCCCTTGAGGTAAATTATAAAATACTTCGAGGATTTTCTCCCGTTGGGGAGTCATGCGCCATCCTCTAGAATTAAGTTTTTTCTTGATCGATGCGGTAGTATCTAAAGCCATAAAACATCCATGACAATTCTTGCTTAACTTAATGATACTTCTCTTTGATGGCTATTTGCAACTACTTCAGATTAATTGAGAATGACATCTAAGTATCTGTACAGATATAATTGATAAAAATAGTTGATAACATATCACTAACAAATCCATTGATTTTTGCCAAACTTTCAAATCTCGATAACGTTTTACTTCAATCATTTTCAGAAAACTTAACACCTTTTGTGTAACGTCAGTTATAAAAAAAATTTTTCTCTTTGTTCATGATTTTAAATCTTTTTTTTGTATATTTTTTGCTAACGTAGTATGGTAAAAACCTTTGTCTTGGCAAAAATACGCTCTTGAGCTTAAACTGTAATAATCCGTGAACAATATTCTCATTGAAAATATATCTCAAACAGCGTTCAATCAATCAGAAAACTTTACTAATCTTGTTGGTACATTAATTTTATTGTTGCTAGTAGCTACGGTGGTAGCACTTATTAGCCGGAAGTTGAAAATTCCCTATGTCATCGGCTTAGTTATAGCTGGTTTAATAGTAACTCCTGATGCTTTACCTCGCTCTATTAGTCTCAATCCCGATGTTATTTTAAATTTATTTTTACCTATTCTCATCTTTGAAGCGGCAATCAATACGGATGTTAGTCGGTTGCGTGACACCGTCAAGCCCATTGCTTTATTAGCAGGTCCTGGGGTTTTAGTTTCTGCAGGAATTACCACTTTTTTACTCAAAAATTTTCTTGATTTACCCTGGATTACTGCTTCGGCGATGAGTGTTATTTTAACAGTGACAGATACTGTGTCAGTTATTGCGGCGTTTAAAAATGTGTCTGTACCCTCTAGGTTAGCTAATATTGTCGAAAATGAGAGTTTATTTAATGATGGGGTTGCCTTAGTTTTAATTAATATTATTGTCACAATCTTGGTACAGGGTTCATTTTCTGCTCAAGAAGCCTTGAGCCAAACTTTAGTCGCTTTTGTGGGGGGAGGAGTTTTAGGTTTGGGGTTGGGTTATCTATGTGTGGGTTTATTTGCTCAATTAGATGACTCTTTGAGTAGTATTTTGTTAACTGTGGCGGTTTCTTTAGGCACTTTTCAAATTGGGCAGATGTTGGGAGTCTCTAGTGCCATTTCGGTTGTTGTCGCCGGGCTAGTGATAGGACATTTGGGTTTTCGTAATACTTCGGCTACCACTAAAGTCACTCTTCTAAATTTTTGGGAATATGCAGGATTTGGGGTGAATACTTTTATTTTTTTGGTTCTCGGAATTACTATTAATCCTGTGGCGGTGCTACAAACTTTTCCCTTTGCGATTCTTGCTATTTTTTCTTATCAAATTGGTCGTATTTTTTCTATCTATCCCCTTTCCTATTTGTTGCGATGGTGCGATCGCCCTTTACCTTATAGATGGCAACACGTTCTCATCTGGGGTAATGTCAAAGGTTCGTTGTCAATGGCATTAGCCATCAGTTTACCCTCTAGTTTACCTTTTAAGGATCAAGTGGTAACTATCGTATTTAGTACAGTGTTACTATCCCTTCTAGGACAAGGATTGAGCCTATCTTGGTTTGTCAAAAAACTAAAACTATCAAGTCCATCAATTGTTAAACAAAAAATCGAAAAACTACAATTAAATTTAATTGCTTCTAAAGCAGCCCAAAAAGAATTAAATAGTCTTTTCGAGTCGGGAAGTTTATCAAAATCTCTCTACGAAGAAATTTTTTCTCGTTATCAGGCCAAAGTTGCTACCTCGGAAAAGCAACTAAGAGAATATTACAATCAACGTATTTTAGATCAAGAAGATACTAACGAAAACAACTATTTGGATGGTTTATTAAGACGTTTGTATTTAGCAGAAAAAAGTGCGCTTAGTGATGCTATTCGTAAAAGTATTCTTGATGATGAAATTGGGCAATCATATATTCAAGAGTTGGATGAAAAATTACTATCTTTAAAGGATGATTAGACTTGTTTGTATTACTTTTGCTCAACTTTTCGCTGCGCTAATTTTAGTCTGATTTGGGTATGGTATTCCCTTGTAATGGGATAAAAATAGGCCAAAATAATACCGATGACTAAAATAATTGCGGGTAAGGGTGCAACGACTAAACGGATGGTGAGAAGGGCGCTAGAAGGTTGTATGGGTGGGGCTTCCCCTGCTACGGTACGAATAAATCCTGAGGCATCTAAGGCAATACCCACTAGAAATAGTCCTAAGGCTAATCCCACTTTTTGTAAAAGAACCATAAATCCATAAAATATTCCTTCTCTGCGTTTTCCTGTGTTAAGTTCGTCTAAGTCGATGACATCGGGTATCATTGACCAAGGTATTAAATATGCTACAGATACCCCAAAACCGGCTAAAATTGCCATGATGTATAAAAAGGTTGTCTGTCCGGGTTGTATTAAAAATAAGCCGATTTGAGCTATTATCCAAATTCCTGAGCCTAAAAAATAAACTATTTTCTTGTCTAGTTTGTTACTAATTTTTTGCCATACAAATAACATAATTAGGGCTGTTCCTTGAACTGCGATCGCAATTTGAGGGAAGATTACTTCTGGTAATCCCATCCAATTAACTACAAAAAAAAGTAGTATTGAGGCGGTTAATTGTACCGCCAACCATGAGCATAAATAAATACCGATGACGAATAAGAAGGGTTTGTTATTGAAGACTATTTTGAGTTGTTCTAAGAAAGAAATGTTTAAATTATCTTCTCGTTGAGGGGATCTTTTTTTGAGGAGATGTGGTTCTGTTTTTCCTTTAATAAATGTCCATGCCATCATAGCAAAAATGCTCATAAAATAGATGGTTGTTATGGCATAAAAAATACGGGCATTAGAGGTACTAATAAAAAGATTATAAATACTAAAAATACCTAATATACTAGATATTATGATGAGAATAAAACCTAATTTTTTCTTTTTTGCTCGGGATAATAATGGTTTAAATCCCCTTTCTTGAAGCTGTAAAGGACACCATAGTAACGTAATAATGCAATAAAACTAGATACTAAACCTAGAATAAGATACTTTTTTTGGTCAAAATCTTGATAAACGTCAAAAATAATTCCAGCTAATATTAAGGAGAAAATACTCGCACCAATAGAAAAACTAAAACGAAAACTATTGAGACTGGTGCGTTCATTATAATCAGAGGTTAATTCTGGGGTGAGGGCTTGATAGGGTAAATTAACGGATGTATAGCACAGGTGAAATGCGATCGCAATTACTAAATAATAAATGAACAAATAAATGCTATTAGTATTAGGATTATCACTAAAGTTAGGTACAATCCACATCAAGAAATAGAAAATAGCAAAGGGTATTGCCCCCAATATCATCCAAGGTATTCTACGACCCCATTTACTATTAGTGCGATCGCTCGATACACCAATAATAGGGTCATTAATAGCGTCACTAATCTTGCCAATCATCAAAATACTACCAGCTAAACTAGGGCTTAAACCTGCCACATTAGTAAAAAAAGGCAATAAAAAAAAGATGAATAAATTAGCTGATAGAGCAGCGCCAATATCCCCAGCTCCAAAGGCTAATTTTGTCGTTAATTCTAGCTTTTCTGAGGTTTTTTCTTCTAGGGACATTTTTATCAA
>PXEJ01000247.1 GCA_003566215.1 Cyanobacteria bacterium T3Sed10_376R1m
AATGCAAATTATACCCTAGAGTTAGAAAACTATCGTCAAAATGTTCTTAAAGATTATCTGAATCAAACAACTCAATTAACCCTTAATTATCCTTTATGGAAACTACAACAAAATTCCAATTTACTTAGGGCAAATACTTTGGCTACTTTAAAGGAAATTGATGGAGGGAGGAAACGTTTCATTGTTATATTTTTAAAGGATAATAATTTATTAAACTATAATCAAAATCAAGTTATCAGTTCATTACTTAAAAATGCTAATTTAGAGGAAGCCCAATTAGACAATTTAGATCTGTCTTTTATTAGCTTAGAAAATGCTAATTTAACTAAGTCTAATTTTAACTATAGTAATTTACATAAAACTAATTTTAGTAATGCAAATTTAAGCCAAAGTACTTTAATTAATACTAATTTGACTGGGGCAATTTTAGATCAAACTGACTTAGCAAATAGTGATTTAACTAATGCCTGTTATGATGTTTTTACTAAGCTTCCTACAAATTTTGATCCCCTAAAAGCAAAAATGCAGATGATTGAGCCTTTTGGTAATTGTGATTTTGTTCCCCCAGAAAAAGAAGTTAAAAAATAGCTTAAAAGTAGAAAATAGAATATACGAGTTGTCTTTGAGCCTAGACTATTACCGTTACTCAAAAAGCTAAATTTTCCTAACTCGGATAAGATTAATATATATTTATTCACCTAGTTACATTTTATAGTTGTGTTATCCCGTAAAATTCTCTTATTTCTTCTAAGTGTTTGTGGTCTTACTTTCAATCCTGCCATGGTTCAAGCTCAACTGGCAGTACCTTATTCTCCTAATGTTGATTCTGAAGTTCTTGCCCCTTACAGTTCACAGTTACTACAAGATGCTGTACAGTTAATTCGCTTTCGGGAGTTTGATTTGGCTTTGTTGAGGGCAAAGTTAGCGGCACAGTTGTCTCCTAATCAATACGAAACTTGGTTTATTTTGGGTACCTTGTATGTACAAACTCAAGAAAGTCAAGCGGGGGTTGATGCTTTGCTTCGTGCCAAAGAATTAGCTCCGGAAGAGGCTGAGGTGTTATTTTCGTTGGGAAATTCTTATTTTCAGGTGGGGGATTACGAGGCTTCTATTCGAGAAATTAATGCTGGTTTGCAAATAAATAGAGAAGTGCCACAGGCATTTTTTGATTTGGGTAATGCTCATTTACAATTACGTCAATTTCCAGATGCGATCGCATCTTATCAAGAAGCGGTAGAATTAGAGTCAGAATTTTGGCCTGCGATTAATAATATTGGTTTAGCTGAATATGAACAGGGTGACAAAGAAAGTGCGATCGCCCGTTGGGAGGAAGCCCTAACCATCGATGAACAACAAGCAGAGCCTCACCTTGCCATTGCCGTAGCCCTTTATAGTCAGGGTTCAGAAGCCCAAGCCATTAGAATTGCCGAACAAGCACTAATTCTTGATGGAACCTATGGCAATGAAGAGTATTTAATTAGAAATTTGTGGGGAGAAAAATTAATGGAAGATACCCGAGTATTTTTCACTAACCCTGCTATGGTGAGAATATTGGAACGTAGATTAGTGCCATTAGACGAAACCTCTTAAGCCAATAAACTTAAATAGATTTTGCTAGAATTATCCTCTGCTTAATAATTTTTATATTCAAAAAATGACGCAATTATCTCCTAGTAGTCCTCTTTATAGTTATCCCCTACCTGCCATTGAAAATTGGTTAAAACAGATGGGGTGCGAACAAAATTCCCAACAACTCAATTGTTGGTATATAAATAAATCTGATTGGGAAGCGGAAATTATTCTCGATACTGAAGACTTAAATGTACTTTACCTCAATGCGGGGGCTGATGGTAGTGATATAAAACGCTCATTCCGCTATTCTCTTTCTCGTCAAGATATTGAAGATGCTGTTTTTTCTGGACCTTAACTTCCCCTTTAATAAAGTTAAAGGGTTGGGGGTGAAGCACCATCCCCCAGATGAAACACTTCAATAGCTTGAGTTAATCCTTCTAGGGTATATTCTTCGGCTTCAATATCCACTCGTCCAAACAATTCTTGACAAGTGGCAGAGGTTTGTGGCCCGATAGATGCGATCGCAACTTTCTCAAGGAAAGAAGACAAATTTCGATTATTCCCCAACTGTTGATTAACCAAAGTACAAAAATTAACTACTGTTTTAGAACTAGCAAAAGTAATTATGTTGATTAAACCATCATCCAAAGTTTGAAAAATGATCTTATCCATGGTATCAGGACATCCTGACTGATAAGCTGGAACTTCATTTATTTTTGCTCCTTGTGCCTTAAATTCTTCTACTAAAATCTCCCTTCCCCCTGTTTCTACCCGGGGAAAAAGTATATTTTGTCCCCGTAAAGGTTCAGGAAAATAATCTACCATGGAATCAGCAACAAAGTTTGGAGGAATAAAATCTGCTTTTAGGTTATGCTCTGCCAAACAATTAGCTGTTTTTTTTCCTACCACTGCAATTTTTAAATGTTTTAAATCTTCTTCATCTTTACCCGCTTTTTTTAATCTTTTTTCAAAAAAATTTACCCCATTCGCACTAGTTAAAATTAACCAATTATATTTATCTATATGTGCGATCGCCCTGTCCAACATTTCCCAACTAGAAGGGGGTTTAATCACCAAAGCGGGTAATTCAAACACCATTGCCCCCTTTTCTTCCAACATTTGTCTAAAGCCACCAGAAGCTCCCCCAGCACGGGTAACTAAAATTGTTTCTCCAGCCAAAGGATAAGTCTGAGTATAATTAGGCATTGTCAAGACAGTATTAATAGTGTTTAAAAAAGATTAGGAAGCAGTATAATTAGCGGTCAATGGTCAACTGTCAATTATTACCCTTCCTCTCTTCCGTGTCAACTATTTATGTCAGTGGTAGAGTTATTATTAAGTTTTCTTAATTTTTGTGCCAACACCAAAAGCACATAAATTAACAAAATATAAATAAGGGCTAAGAATGGAATGAGCATGAAGAATCCTCCAAAAAAAAATAAAATGAATACTCGGCAAAGTCAGGAAAACTTGATAGAACTTAAACAAAGAAAAGGGGAATAAAGTATATTAGAAATTAGTTAAACTGAGAGTTGATCCCATAAAAATTGCACAGCAAAGCAAGGCAATCCCATTAGGATACTTCCACAAAATGTTATTAAAAGTCCGTCAGCTTGGGTAATCAACTCAGCTTTTATCTTCTACGGGCAGGTAATAGATATTGAAACAATGGAAATTAACCTCAGTAACCAAAATATCGAGTTACCATATCCCAGGAAAATTAAAGATTAACAAAAAATCTAAAACAACCTAGTAAATTTAAGTAAATGACCAAAGTACCATGAGACTGTAAAGGAACTTTTCAGATTTAGCCCTTCGACATGGTTAAATCTAAACTCCTCACACTCATTATTGTTATTATCGATTAAAACCCTATTTGCTAAAAGTCGAGACCTTGTGCTTTTATCAAGGCACACCCACAGCCGTTAACCTCACGACAGATTTTAGCGGAGAGTTTTAAATTATTGGAAATATTTTATTCCTTATATTAAGAATAACATAGATTTTCTAAAAATTAGAAAAAAGTTTTATTTTTTTTTCATAGCTGTAACCCTTGAAAAATATAGACATTAACCCTTTCATTTTGCCAGTACTTATGAGATGATTAAGAGTTACTGTGTCAGTAAGCAAACCATAGCTTAAAATAATAATAAGATATGTGAACTTTCGTAAACTATTTTGCTAGTACAACTCATCAATGACAACTGTAACTTCTTTATTTCATCCCGTTGAAAATGACCTACATCTGCTAATTGACAACTTAACCAAGTTAGTCGGGGCTCAACATCCTATCTTAGGAGCCGCAGCAGAACATTTATTTAGTGCTGGAGGCAAAAGGATTCGTCCTGCGATCGTCTTATTAGTATCTCGTGCTACCATGAATGGAGAAGACTTGACCTCTCGTCATCGCCGTCTAGCAGAAATAACTGAAATGATCCACACTGCTAGTTTAGTTCATGATGATGTAGTTGACGATGCAGAGTTAAGAAGGCAAGTTCCCACGGTAAACAGTTTATTTGGTAATCGTATTGCTGTATTAGCAGGAGACTTTCTTTTTGCACAATCTTCGTGGTATTTAGCAAACCTTGACAACTTACAGGTAGTCAAACTGTTATCTGAAGTAATTAGAGACTTCGCAGAAGGAGAAATTCAACAAGGGTTAAGCTGTTTTGATACCGATGTTACCCTCGAAAAATATCTACAAAAAAGTTATTTTAAAACCGCTTCTTTAATGGCAAATAGTGCGAAAGCAGCCGCCATACTAAGTGATAGTAGTCAAGAAACTGCTGAAAAAATTTT
This sequence comes from Cyanobacteria bacterium T3Sed10_376R1m, assembly GCA_003566215.1. Classification (GTDB taxonomy): domain Bacteria; phylum Cyanobacteriota; class Cyanobacteriia; order Cyanobacteriales; family Cyanobacteriaceae; genus Cyanobacterium. Next base: position 4,372 of record PXEJ01000247.1, read on the forward strand.
CCGCTACGGCAAAAACTTAGGTTTAGCTTTTCAAATAGTAGATGATATTATCGATTTTACATCTTCTACTGAAGTATTAGGTAAACCCGCAGGTTCAGATTTGGCTAGTGGAAATCTCACCGCCCCAGTTATGTTTGCCATGGAAGAAAAACCCAATTTAAAACTATTAATTGAAAGAGAATTTAGTGAAGAAGGAGATTTAGAACAAGCTTTAAAATTAGTATATCAAAGTGAAGGTATTGAGCGTTCTAGGGCATTAGCTTCCCACCATAGCAAATTAGCTTTACAAGAATTAGATTGTTTAACTTCTTCTCCTTCTACTCAAGCATTAATTGACTTAACTGATTATTTATTAAGTCGTATTAAGTAACTAAAAAATAATTTTAAAATTCCATAAATAATATTAATTTTTATGAATAATATAAATTTTAAAATTTATCTAAGATCCCAAATAATTATTTTAAAATACTGTCTTTTTTAAAGAATATAAAACAATATTTTGTTGTAAAATATAATATTCTCGATTATTTTATACTTTTTGATAGCTAAAAAAAATGATACTTTGAAAATATTTAATAATAGTAAAAATCAAACATTTAGAGAACAAGGATAACTTGGTAGAACCCAAAATCTTTAAAAAATCTAAGAAGTTGAACCACATTGAGAGAGAGAAACTAGAATAAAGGTGGTTGTTCAAGGATAAAAAAAATGGTCACATTACAAGATAATCCCCTCAGAGCGGGTTTAAAACAAGCCAAAACTCCAGAGCCTTTAATTTTAACTATATTTGGGGCATCAGGAGACTTGACCCAAAGAAAATTAGTTCCGGCACTATACCAACTGAAAAAAGAAGGTAGATTACCACCAGAGATGACAATTGTGGGAGTTGCTAGACGAGAATGGAGTCATGACTACTTCCGTGAGCAGATGAGGGAAGGGATAGAGGAATTTTCTGACGGTATTGGAAAACAAGAATTGTGGGATAATTTTGCTGACGGT
>PXEJ01000341.1 GCA_003566215.1 Cyanobacteria bacterium T3Sed10_376R1m
ATGATCCAATTTTTTAGCGAAAAATATGGTTATACCTACGCTTTTTCTAAATATGCTCAAGTATGTGTGGACGATTTTATTTTTGGGGGCATGGAAAATACTTCTACTACATTATTAACAGATCGTTGTTTATTGGATCAAAGGGCAGCGATTGATAATGATAGAACAGAAAGTTTAGTTGCCCATGAGTTAGCCCATCAATGGTTTGGGGATTTGGTGGTTATTAAACATTGGAGTCATGCTTGGATAAAGGAGGGGGCGGCATCCTATGCTGAAGTGTTATGGACTGACCATGAGTATGGCAAGGATGAGGCTAGTTATTATCTGTTAGGGGAGGCAAGAAATTATTTACAAGAAGATGCTTCTCGTTATCGTCGTCCTATTGTAACAAATGTCTATCGAGAGGCGATCGAATTATATGACCGTCATTTGTATGAAAAAGGGGCTTGTGTTTATCACATGATTCGCTCTATTTTGGGTGAAGAATTGTTTGACAGGGCTATTCATACTTTTGTTAATGATAATGCCCATAAAACTGTGGAAACTATCGATTTATTACGGGCGATTGAGAAGGCGACGGGTTATAATTTGGGATCACTTTTTGATCAATATGTTTTCCGTGGTGGACATCCTGATTTTAAAATTACTTATGGTTGGGATAATGAATCTAATTTAGCTAGTATAACGGTTAAACAAACCCAAGCAAAGGAAGAAAATGGTAAATATGTTGATTTATTTGAGCTAAAAGTTCCTCTGGGTTTTGGTTATTTTTCCACAGAAAAAGGAGTTACTTTTACTGAGTTTACTCTTAAACTTAATAAACCTGAACAAACTTTTTATTTTCCTTTAGGTGAAAAGCCTGATTTTGTTAGTTTTGATGTTAATAATAATTATCTAAAAACTGTTAAGTTAGAATATGGTTTTAGTGAGTTAAAAGCTCAATTACAGTATGACCCAGATCCTATTTCTCGGGTTTATGCTAGTATTGCCGTTGGGAAAAAATCAAATTTGGAAGCGGTGAAAACCCTTAAGGATGCTTTTAATAAAGAATCTTTTTGGGGAGTAAAAGTCGAAATTGTCAAGCAGTTGGGCAAGATTAAACTTAATCAGGCGGTGGATACTCTTATCGAATTTTTAGATGATGAGAATGCAAGGGTAAGACGGGCAGTGGTAGAAGCCCTCGGGAAACAGAAAACTGAAACTAGCTATAATGCTTTAAGAAAAATTGCGATCGCAACTGACCCTAGTTATTATGTAGAAGCATCCGCAATTAAAGCTCTTGGCTCATTGGTGACGGGTACATTGGCAGATAAACAAAATGAAGTAATTGAACTTTTCGGTCAAATATTGAAAGAAAGAGAAGGCTTAAATGAAATAATTAGATCAGGGGCAATCAATGGCTTAAGTAAACTCAAAACTTCCCCCGCCGCCGCTGACTTAATTGCTCAATATACAAAACTCGGCACACCTCAACCCTTACGATTAACTGCAATTCGTTGTCTTGGAGCAGTAGCCCAAGGTCAAAAAAGTGATAAATTGACAGTCATTCTCGAACAGTTTGAAGAAATATTGAAAGATACATTCTTCCTAACCCAAATGGCAATAATTGGAGGTTTATCACAAATCGAAGATAATCAAGCGATTAATCTATTATCGACTCTAGCCGAAAGCACCCCCGATGGCAGAGTAAAAAGACGGGCAGAAGAGGCAATTAACCAAGTCAGGAGTAAATTAGGCAGTGATAAACAGTTCCAAGACTTACGCCAAGAAGTTGATAAATTGAAAGAAGAAAATCTAGACTTAAAAAGTCGTTTAGCTAAACTAGAAACAAAATAACCTTAACAATCTCAATTTTTTCACCTTATCTTCTTTAAACTCCCAAAAATTTATCTAGTAGAGACTTTAATCGTTTTAGATTAACTGGCTTAGTTAAATAATCATCCATCCCTGCCTCAAAACATTGTGTTCTACTTTCATCATCATCGTTAGCTGTCATGGCTATAACAGGAGGAATTTGATCAGATTGCCAAATACGGTGTATTTTTTTAGTAGTTTCAACACCATTGAGTAGAGGCATCTCCATATCCATCAAAATTAAATCATAATATTCTTTTCTAAGGGCATTAATAACCTGTTGACCATTATTGGCAACGTCAACGTCATAACCCAATTTTCGGATAATCGTTGTAATCAACTTTTGATTGACGATATTATCTTCTGCTACTAGAATTTTATGGGTATGAAAAATAGTACTACCTTGGATATGAGTAACATAGGATGATTTGTGAATATCAACAAATTCATAAACATAGTCTAGGTGTAGAAACTCTTGAAGTTTTTGAAACAGTAATTTTTGAGGAAAAGGTTTAGGAATCACATCGTCACACCCTGAACTTAAAATAGTGTCTTTTTCTTCCATAAAAGCATGGGCAGTTAGGGCAATAATTACGACTCTCCTATCCGACTCCTGAGCCCAACTTTTAATGGTTTTTGTGGCTTCATAACCATTCATTTTCGGCATTCCAATATCCATCAAAATTAAATGGGGTTGCCAATCTTGACAGACAATAGTAGCGTCTAAACCATCTACTGCTTCTTTAATTTCAAAGCCAATGGGAGTTAATAGTTTAAACAATAATTTTCTATTACTGTGGTTGTCATCTGCCACTAAAATACGACAGGGCTTACTATGGGGCGCTAATCCAATAATTTTATTTTGTTCTTGGCTTTCTTCTACAATATTTTGGTCTTCTACGGGGTCAAAAGATATGGTAAATTCAAAAGTGCTACCTTCATTAAATTTACTTTGAACCTGAATATTTCCCCCCATCAAATGAATAAATTGACGGGAAATAACTAGACCTAAACCGGTTCCTTCATTAGCCATTCGTCCAGATTCTGACTGATAAAAAGTAGTAAAAAGTTTATCCAATTCTGTTGCGGATATACCTTTGCCCGTATCTGCTATGGTGAAGCGAATCATATTATCATGTAACAGTTCAGCTTTAAGGGAAACACTTCCTTTGTTTGTAAATTTTAGGGAGTTGCTTAATAGATTGAGTAAAATTTGTCGCAGTTTTCCTTCGTCGCTGATCACAAATTTGGGTAAATTATTATCTAACTCAAAGTTTAAATCAATGTTTTTATCCATTGCTTTAATTTGAAACATTGACTTTAATGAAAATAAAATATTTTGAACATCAAAGATTTTTTTGTCGAGAGTAATTTTTCCTGCTTCAATTTTTGAAAGATCTAAAATATTATTAATTAATGATAGTAAATGTTCTCCACTACGAATAATTATTTTTAAATTTTCGTGGTTTTCTTCATCTAAACTTTGATCCCTTTCCATTAGTTGAGCAAATCCTAAAATTGCGTTTAGCGGGGTTCTTAGTTCGTGGCTCATATTGGAAAGAAATTCGCTTTTGGCTTGGTTTGCTTTTTCGGCAATTTCCTTTGCTTTTGATAGTTCTTGGGTTCTTATTTTTACTTTATTTTCTAGTTGTTTATTAATTTTGATCAGTTTTCTTTCTTGGGAAATTAGGGAATTAATTAGGTGTTTTAGGCTAGAAGAAAGTACCGCAATAATGTCTTTTCCTTCATAGGATTGAATTTGTATATTTCTATTTCCTTGGCTAATTTGGTTGGCTTGTTCACTTAGTTTTTCTAAGGGTTGAGTTATTAAAGTAGCGATTTTCCAACCGATTATGGATGAAATACTGGCGAGAATTAAACCCCAGTAGAGAATTCTTTTTTGTAATTGATGGGCTGGTTGAAATGCGATCGCAGTTGGTTGCCTGACAACAATTCTCCAATTCAATCCGGGATACTCAAGATAACCATTATCAACATCATAACTAACTAGATATTCCATATCACTGCCATTATCATTAAAAGTAACTCTTTGGGTGGCAAGGGTGGTTTGGGTATTATCTATGGGGAAAATTTTATCAACATCAAAAGGTAAAATTGGTTTATCTATATTACTAGAATGGAGAATAATATTTCCTTCGTTATCAATGATCAATATTTCTATTTGTTGATCGACATTTATATTTGTACTCAAGGATGTTTCTAAGGATTTAACCCATTCCCAACTCAGGTGAGCTCCCAAAACTCCCACCAACTCATTATTTTCAGTATAAACTGGAGTGGAAATATCTAAAAATCGTAAAATATCCCCATCCATAGGGGGAGGTAAAATTTGTGCCAACAGTTTTGCCTCATGAATATCTCCCACAAAAGAATTTTTTAATCCTTCTATATACCACGGGCGCATAGAAACATTTGCCCCTTCTAATATGTTGTTGGTACTAACTTTCACTTCTCCTTTGATGTCAGCAAAGCCAATCCAGGCATAGTTATCATAATTTTTTTGCAGTTCATTTAACAAAAAACGACGGTTTTCATCTTCTGTGTCAGGGTTCCGAAATTCTGATAAAACTGCCATATTATGAATGTCTTTATAGCGTTCTAACATTCCCTGTTGAAATGTGCTGGTTAACTCACGGGCAATTTGTTTTAATAATATATTCCGGTCTTTTTCTACTTGGTCTTTTACCCATTGCCCAACTGTTAAACTGAAGATAACTGAAATAAAAAAAGTTAATAATGCAAAGGAAAGTCCCAATTTAGCTTTAAGGGTTAATCTTAGCCATATTCTTTCCATGATGTTAATCCTAGTAAACATGGAGAGCAATTCTCCTTAGATGAGTAAAATAAAGGTTTGTGAGCTTGTTATAATCATACTGGAAAAGTTTGTTTTAGTAATTGATTATTTACTCTTTCCATGGCTAAAATTTTAACCGTTGCGATCGCACAACTTCCCGGTATTCATCCCCAAGAAATTCAACAACTAGAATCACAGGGTATCAAAACCAACCTAGACCTCTTAAAAAAAGCCTCCAACCCTCAGAAAAAACAACAATTAGCCATTCAAATGGGAGTAAACCTCAAACTTATCGGAAAATGGGTTGCCCTGTGCAATTTAGCCTGTGTACCCAGTGTGGGCTCTACTTACTGCGGTTTATTGTTACACGCAGGAATACCATCAGTAAAACACTTGAGTAATATGTTTGCACAAAAACTACATCACCAAGTAATGCGTTTACAGGTATCTTATTTTAAAACAAAAGATCTTTGCCCTTCCATATTCCTTGTGGAAAGTTGGATTAAAGAAGCAAAAAACATTATCAAACAAAAATAAATCCCCCAATTTTGGAGGATTTGAGAAGACAAAACAAATATCTTAAAATATATAGGGTCTGCTGAATAAATCAGAGGACTATTAAAATCAAGGGTTTAGGCATACTACAAGTATTTAAAAATATACAAAAGTAA
>PXEJ01000417.1 GCA_003566215.1 Cyanobacteria bacterium T3Sed10_376R1m
AGCGAGAAATAGCCTGGGATTCATTGGCGCTAAATACCCCCATCACCTCAAATTGTCTTACCACTGCCAAACCATAAAAAGTTTTTGAAGCACCAATACGGGGAATTACCGCATCAAAATTTTCTAAAGTTTTTCCACCATATACAATGGTTGGCTTATGGGAAGTAATATTCATATAACATCGAAGAAAGTTAACTACCTTTACTTCATGACCTCTTTTTTCTCCAGCTTCTTTCAACCTTCTCGTGGAATAAAGGCTACTATCTTGGGATAAGATCGCAATTTTCATTAATAAATCCTATAGTGATTTTCCATTGTTCATTGTCCGTTGTCTATTCCCTATTGTCCAATATTTGTTTAAGGAAAAAAAAATTTGCTGTATTCTTATATACATTTACGATAGCAAAATGTGGGAGTAAAGACTATTTTTGAATTAAACTTATCAAAAACATAGAGATCATTGAACATAACTTTAGTATTTGTAAGTCGGTATGGAATGATGGTTTGTATGAGCGCAAACTTCGTTATAACAGCCATAGTTGTCCTATCAATAAGTGTTCTTTAGATCTCACAAAATATTGCGTTATAAACAGCCTAGTAATGGTGTTCTGTCGGGGGCTATTGCCAGATAAGAGTCTAATTGGGAATCCCTGTACTGTTTTTGGGGAGGTTCAACTGTTTTCAGAATGATCTTGTTACACTATCCTAGATAAAGATAATGAATTTTGATTGTCATTGTTAGAGTCACGGGTAGAGTTAACCAACGCAAAAGAAAATGCTACTAGAATAATTGTTACCACAAAAACAATTGATAGATTGTTAGTTCCTTTGACTTTCTGATAGTTATTTTTAATTTTTAGTTTTGATTGATAATTATGTATATTTTGTTTTCTTTTCTTTTTATGTATTTTAGAAGTAGAAAAAAAATAATTACACTCTAAGTCATTGTTTTGCATATCTTTTGCCTTTAAACTCTCTGCTTTGGTTAAATCATTTTCTGCTCTCAAATTTAATCCTAACTTTTCTAAAACTGCACCACGGTAATAATAAGCATTAATAAATGTTTCATCGGTTTTGATCGCTAAAGTAAAGTATTTTATCGCTTCTTCCCACTCCTCACTTTCGGCTTCCATAGCCCCTAGTTGATAATATAATTGTGCTTTTTTTTCTTTAGTGAAGGTATCTTTATTAACAAATACTGAGTTGTTATTATCTTTATTTTCAATAGAATTATTATTAAAATATTGAGCCTTATTTTTAAGAACTTCATAGGCTTGATGAATTTCTAAAAACTTTGCCTCTGCGGTTTGGGCTTTTTCAGGATCATTAATAAAATTATCTGGATGCCATTTTTTTGCACATTGGCGATAGGCTTTTTTTATTTCTTCTGGGGTAGCTTCTTCTTCTAAATTTAGTGTCTCATAATACTTTTTTAAGGTACTCATAATGAAATGGTAAATTTTGTTTAGTCTCGTTTTTTCCCAAGCTATCTTCTTGTATATTGTACCTAATATTAATTTTTTAAAGATAATTTCAAGGGATTAATTGTAAAAAAGATCGTTGTTTTGCCTCGAAAACATCCCCCAGAATTGGGGGAGTTTAATTATAATTGTTGATGCTATTTATTCTTCAAAGTCAGCATCTACGGCATCACTACCTCCACACACGGTAACGAGGTCAATTTGTTGACGATAATAATCGACACTTTTGATTTCAACTTCTACTTTATCTCCTAGACGATAGGCTGTGCGATTTTTTCTTCCTACTAAACAGGTATGACGGGAGCGATATTCATACCAATCGTCTTTTAAGGAACTAACATGAACTAATCCTTCTACGAGGGAGTCTTCAATTTGTACAAAGAAACCGTAGGATTGTACTCCAGTAATCAAACCACTGAATACTTTTCCTGTGCAGTCTTTCATTTTTTCGGCTTTTTTCAACCCTGCTAAGTCGGTTTCGGCATCGTGGGCGATTTTTTCTCTTTCGTTAAGGTTGGTTACGAGGGTGTGTAAGTCTGATTCTAGGTTACTTTGAATGGCTGGAGGCAGAACATTCCAGTTTATTTGACCGTGACAGCTATTACTTCTTAAGTTTACTCCTTTTTTGGCGTTGCTATGTCTGCGATCGCGCCCATGGGTAAACAAGGATTTTAAGACTCGTTGAATATGTAGGTCAATATACCGTTGTCCGGGGGAAACACAGTGGGTATAAACGGGATAGGCTAGACCAAAATGGGGTGCTGGGTGTTGGATGTATTTATCGGATTTGAGGGAACATAGGAGAAGATAGTTAAGGACTTTTTCGTAGTCGGATTTACTAAATTCTTGGGTTAGATTGTAGTAATCTAGGGGGAATAAGTCTTCTTCTGATTCTAGTTTAAAGTCTAGTTTTAGATTGGCTACTAATTTGAGTAAGTCTTCTAGTTCATCCCAATCGGGTTTGGCTTGGGTACAGTAGATAGCTGGTAAGCCCAATTCGTGTAAGTGTTCGGCTACTAATTTGCCCACTAACACCATTAATTCTGTCATGAGGGATAATACTGGTAGTTGGGAATAAGATGCGATCGCACCTACCCTACCTTCATCTTTAAAAAAGGAAGTAATATCATCAAGGGTAATATCAAAACCGCCCCTTTGTAATCGTTGAGCCTTGACTAGGGGGCTAAGGGTAAAGAAAATTTCGTTTAAAAGGGGTAAAACATCTTTTAATTCATTTTTAGTAGTGCCTAACCCAATTAAATTTTGTATTTCCTTATAGGTTAACTGATGATCAACTCGAATAACGCTCGGTTGAAGGTTATACTCGACCACTTGCCCTTTATCATCAAAGGTAATAAAAACAGAAATGGTCAAACGATCTTCATTAGGTACTAAACAGCAACACTTTTCTATTTGAGGAGGAAGCATGGGGATAATTTTTTCCGCTAAATGCACCGTAGTTCCTCTTTTACGGGCTTCCCTGTCGATGTGGGTGTCGGTTTCCACAAAGTGGGCAACATCGGTAATATGCACCCCCAAACACCAGTTTCCTTCTTCGTTTTGCTCAAGGGTAAAGGCGTTTTCAATTAATAAATTTAATTCTTGGACGTTATCTTGTTCAAAGGTAATAGTTAATTTATCTCGTAAATCAAGACGTTTAGCGATTTCTTCCTCGCTAATTTCTGGGGTGATAACTTCTGCTTTTTTTAAAATGCGATCGGAAAACTCATGGGGTAAGTCATGTTTTGAGGAAACAATATCAGTATCTGCCGCTGCCTCTGCGTCGCTTCCCAAGACTCTCATCACTTTGCCGATGGGGGGATTTTGCCCGATAGGATACCTTAATAAATTGACATGGACAAGGTGATTAATGGCATCGGATAGGGATTGGGCTTCGTCTTGCAGTTTAACTTCAAATAAAAGGCGATCGTCCAAGGGTACAGCGTTATACTGCTCATTATCTTCGATTACCCTTGCCAAAACCGAAGGATTTGCCCTTTCAGTAATTAACTTTACCTCACCTTCAGGAGACCTTCTCCTTGTACCTTCTTTTATAATTTTAACCAAGACGCGATCGCTATTCCAAGCATTGCTAAGATGACTTTCCCTGATATAAATATCATCAGCATCCTCTTCGTCTTGAATAGCAAAACAAAAACCCTTACTAGAACAACGCAACTTCGCCTCTACCACATCAGCCTCCGCTACACGGCGATACTTGCCAAACTCCTTAGTTACCACTCCAACTTTTTCTAAGACATCTAAGGCTATTTGTAACTTTTCTAATTCTTCAGGCTCTTCACAACCTAGTTTTTTTTCTAATACTTTCCCTGCTACCAGTTTATCTTGACTTAAGTGAGAAAGAATTGTGGCGATTGAAAATTCCATTTATTATAATCCTGTCAGTGTCTAAATAATGTTGTTACGATCAAATTAAATTGGGTCAAGACTCAGTAAAACTAAACTTTAATCAACGACTGTCAGTAAAAAAGATTAAATAATAGTTCTACCCAAGCCCTAAAGATAAAATAAAAAAGTAGTTTTAACAACGACTTTAACTACCTTCCCGAACAAAATTAAAGGTCTTGATCGGGAAAAATCAAGAGCTAGAAAAATCCATTGTCCCCCATATTCAGAAAAATTATTCCTTTGATTATTTGTGAGTAAAGTAAATCTTGAGCATTGAGGATGATTTCTTTATTCAAGGAGAGATTAATCAAAATAGGACGAGGAAATACATTAACAAATCGTTGTTTTTTCTGACTGAGACTATGGTAGTTGTTTTACAATGAATTATTCATTAATCAGATTTTTATCCATCCCATTGAACTAAAAATCATCTATACAATGAAAGTTTTAACATTGACTATTCTAGATTTTGATATAGTTTTTATCCTTAGCTTAACAATATAACTCATTTTTGGACAATTGAAAATCAACCATTAAGGGTTTGTTCAAAAATGCTTTAACAAAGTCAGTCAAGGTAGATAAAGTTCAAGGTTTTTAGTTTGCTTAAGTTCATGATAAAACTCTTCTCTAAGATGGAGCATTTTGAGGAGCTATATTTTTTTTCACCAGAGCATAACAGATCTGAAAAGTATTCATTTTTGTTCAACGAAATTACTTAATTCAAAAAAATCTAATTCGCTCGTAATTTCGACCTTAAATGCTTAATTTTATCACGCATTTCTGCGGCTTTTTCAAACTCTAAATTGTTGGCATAGGTTTGCATTTGTTCTTCAAACTGCTTAATTAAATTAGGCACTATATCAAGGGTAATTTCTTCTATTTGTTCATAAACCTGCTCTAGTTGTTGAGTATTTAAACGCCGAGTTATATCTAAAAATTTTAAAATTGAATTATTGGATTGTTTATTAATAGATATAGGAATAATATTATTTTTTTGATTATAAGCTAACTGTAATTCTCTTCGTCTTTCGGTTTCATTTAATGCTTTTTCCATACTATTGGTAAGATTATCAGCATATAAAATAGCTTGACCATTAACATGACGAGCTGCTCGTCCAATCGTTTGAATCAGAGATTTTTCCGATCGCAAGAAACCTTCTTTATCGGCATCCATGATAACAACTAAAGATACTTCTGGCAAATCTAAGCCTTCTCTCAAAAGATTTACACCAATTAAAACATCAAATTCTCCAGCCCTTAAACTTTGTAAAATTTCTATTCTTTCAATGGATTGAATTTCCGAGTGTAAATATTGTACTTTTATCTCTCGTTCTTGTAAATAATTGGTTAAATCTTCGGACATTCTTTTGGTTAATGTAGTAATTAATACCCGTTCTTTTTTATTAATTCTTTCTTTGATTTCCCCTAACAAATCATCAATTTG
>PXEJ01000215.1 GCA_003566215.1 Cyanobacteria bacterium T3Sed10_376R1m
TCACTATTCAAAGAACATCTATCCACAGGACAACTACGGCTGTTATACCAAAGTTTCCGTTCATACAACCCATGGTTCCAAACCGATTTACAAACAGCGAGGTTATTTTCAATGACCTCTATCTGTTTTACCGTAGGATTTAGCTTGTAGTTAAACGTTAGATTTAGCATCTCAAATAGTGTTTTTTTGCTTAGGCTTAGTTTAGCACAACTTTTTACACTACAGTAACTATTTATGTAAGAAATATAAAGCCGTGCTAGAAGCACGGGGTTTTAAACCCAATTAATTTGGATAAAATATTTATCTTCTCTCCACTAAGAAAAATCATCATTATAGTTATTTTAATTAAGATTGAGACAACTTTAAGAGCTTGTAGGGTGGGCATTGCCCACCAGTTCACACTTTGAGATAATCTTTGACGATAGAAAACTATATCATCGTTATTTCAAGTGACTATAAATAATTAGTCTCATACCAAATCCTGTTTATATAGTCACCTATAATGATCCCCATCTTTAGTGGTGAGCTACAGTGGAGCAGTTCACGATTGTGATATAATTTTTTACTTTAGCTTATTTGTAAGTTTTGCCCATGAGTATTCCCATTCAGCGTCAATATAGTTCTCCTAATTGTATTTTATCTTTACACGGTTTTAGTGATGACTCTAACCCAAAGGAAGGTGTACTTATTTTGTCGGTGTTGACGGAGGCTAAATGTCGGATTGTTGGTGTTAATCAAAATTTGACGGGGGGAGTTAATTTTGTTGCTAATTTGGTAAAGGCAGTTAGTTGTTATGGTCAAGGTTTACTTAGTGGTTTGACTCATTCTTGGGAAACGGCGGATGATAATGATTATGTTTTTTTACAAAAAATTCCTGAGAAGAATCGTCATCTTTTGGTTTTTCAACAGAAAAAAGAAGAGGCGGAGAATCAAATTGAGATAGAGTTAACTACGGTACAGTTATTTGATTTGTTGGAAACTATTGATCAGTTTTGTGCGGATAAATCTACGTTACCGAATTTAGAGGATAATTTAAACCCTCTTTCTCGCCGTTATCGTCAAATAGAGGTTTCTTTGGTAGAACAGTCTATTCCGGGGGTAATTGGTTTAGCTGGTTTTATGTTAAGTGCGATCGCACTTTTCCTCATCCCTACACCCGGAGAAATTAGAGATCCTAATCAAGAAATACAAACTCCTACGGATAATAATACAGAAGAAATAGTACCAGAATTACCCATTCAAATTCCCCTTGACCCAGAAAATCAAGAGAATGGAGAATAGACAATGAAAGTTATTTTAATTAGTGGTGCTAGTCGAGGAATTGGTTTAAAAATAGCCGAACAACTATTAGAGGAAAACTATATCCTCAGTTTAGGGGTAAGAAATCCTTTAGTATTTGCCGGTAGTTCATTTGAGAATAATCCGAAGGTTTCTATCTATCCCTATGAGGCGACTGATAAGCAGTCTCCCGTTGATTGGGTAAAAGCAACTATTGCTTAATTTGGTAAAATTGATGGGGTAATAAACTGTGCAGGGGTGCTTAAAAGGGTAAAATTTGACGATGATGATGAAAGAGAAATGGATCAAATGTGGGAAATTAATGTTAAAGCACCTTGGCGACTTACTAGGGAGGCTTTTCCCTATCTTAAGCATTCTGGAGAAGGTCGTATAATTAATCTTGTTTCTATGTCTGGAAAACGGGTAAAGGGAACATTAGCAGGTTATTCCGTTAGCAAATTTGCTTTTTTAGCCCTTAGTCAAAGTATGCGCAATCTTGGCTGGGAAGACGGTATTCGAGTTACGGCTATTTGTCCTAGTTTTGTTAATACGGACATGGCGGGGGGGGTTCGTGTGAACCCCAAGGATATTACACAACCTGAAGATATTGCTAAAATTGTTAGTACAGTTTTAAGTTTGCCTAATAATGCCTATGTGGGGGAAATCTTAGTTAATTTTTCTCTGGAAAAAACATAGTAGAATTAATTGTTTATCAACTAATATTAAAAATTTTTGTGGAAGTCGAAGCATTATTACATTTAGCTCAAAAACGTAGTATCTCTGAACTAGAAATATATCACGTGCGATCGCACTCTAACCCAGTTTGTTTTGAATCCAACCACCTCAAGCAAATTGAAAGTAGTCAAGCCACAGGGGTAGCCTTAAGATTATGGAACAATGGGTGTCCCGGATTAGCAGTAGCCTATGGAGATTTTAACCCAGACGATTTAATTGACAAGGCTTTGGCTATTTCTGCTCTCAATTCCCCTGAAATTCCCCTTCTCAATGGTGGCTATCAAATCATTGACAATCCCACCCCCCTATATCAAGAAGTAGAAGAATTAATTACCCAGGGGCGAAGTGCGATCGCACTTCTACGGGAAGAAAACCCCGAAATTCTTTGTAACCTTGACCTAGAAAAGCAAACAGAAACCACTACCCTAATTAATTCCAAAGGTTTGTATTGCCAACATACCCACACAAGCTTAAGTGCATCCATCGGAGTAGAATGGATAAGAGAAGAAGACTTCTTAGGCATCTATGACGACATTTATAGCCACGAAATCTTAGATTTGACCAAAACAATCGAAAGTATTAAGCAAAGGCTACAATGGGCAAAAAAACACAGCATCATTACTTCCCAAAAAATTCCCATACTTTTCACTCCCAATGCCGTTACGAGTCTTTGGGAAACTCTCAGTGATGCCTTAAATGGCAAAAGAATCCTTGATAAATCTTCCCCTTGGCATGACTGCCATGGCAAAAAAGTAATTTCCCCTTGTCTTACCCTAAGTCAACAAGCCGACTTTCAACCTTACAACTGTCTCTTTGACGATGAAGGTACAGCCACCAGTAGCTACAACTTAATAGAAGCAGGAAAAATAAGTAACTATTACACCGACAAACTCAACGCTGATAAACTCGGTATTACCAATACAGGCAATGGGTTTCGTCCCAGTCTTGGCAGTTATCCTACCCCTGAATTAATTAACTTAATAGTCAAAAATGGTTCAACAACCTTTGAAAAGTTAATTAAAAATATCGACTATGGCTTAATGGTAGATCAAATTTTAGGTAATGATGCCGACATATCAGGAGATTTTTCCCTCAACCTTGATTTAGGCTATCTTGTCCAAAAAGGAGAAATTGTCGGTAGGGTAAAAGATACTATGATTTCAGGAAATGTCTATCAAGCCCTTAAACAAGTACAAGATTTGGGTAATGATAATAGGTGGAGCGGATCTTGTTATACTCCTTCTATGGTCATTGACTCTCTTTCTGTGACAAATTAACAAAATACTTTGTTGTTTTATCGTATCCCTTAAAATTTTTTCATAATTATCAACTATTAACTGTCAACTATTGAAATAGTGTCAATTATTGTAACTTCTTCTACTAAGAATATTATCACACCAAATGCGATCGCCCTCGGTAATTTTGATGGACTACATCGGGGACATCAAAGGGTTATAAAATCTATATTTGAAACTAATAATAAAAAAATTACCCCTACCCTAGTAACCTTTACTCCCCACCCCCAAGAATATTTTACGGGACAAAAAAAACAACTTTTAACCCCTATTACAGAAAAAGCTCAACTATTAGAAAAAATGGGTATAAAACAATTAATATTGTTACCCTTTGATCGAGAATTAGCCACCCTAAGTTCTATTGATTTTGTTAAAAATATTTTAGTAAAACAAATTCAAGCTAAATATATTAGTATTGGTGATGATTTTCGATTTGGTTATCAAAGACAAGGAGATGCTTTAGAGTTAAAAAAACTAGCTAAAGAAGATAATATAAAAGTTGTTATTACTCAGGAACAACAAATTAAAATAAATGACCAATTTATACGCATAAGTAGTTCTGATATTCGTCGTGCCTTAAGTGAAGGAAATTTATCCACGGTAGAAGCAATGTTAGGTAGAAAATATACTTTAGAAGGAAAAGTTATCAAAGGGAATCAACTAGGTAGAACTATTAATTTTCCCACTGCTAATTTAGATATAGATGCACAAAAAATTTTACCTAAAAAGGGAGTTTATGCAGTCAAAGTTTTACACCATAATGAGACATTATTAGGAGTAATGAATATTGGCGATCGCCCTACGGTTGAAGGCAAAAATACGACAGTAGAGGTACATATTTTAAACTGGCAAGGTAATCTATATCATAATATCTTAAAAGTTGAATTATTGAAGTTTTTAAGACCAGAAAAAAAATTTAATTCCCTAGATGAATTAAAAACACAAATTGCGATCGATTGTCAAACAACTCTCAATCAAAAATTTTAAGAGAAATAGTAATTTCAAAGAATAAATTATAATTAAAGTGATTTTAATTATAACTATTAACTTATAAAGGAATGTTATAGTTTAAGAAAGCTATTATACTCAATTAACATGACAAACAAAACAGCATTAATTACAGGGGAATCATCAGGGATAGGAAAAGTATTTGCTCAAAAATTAGCCCAACAACAATACAATTTAGTTATCATTGCCAGAACCCAAGAAGCCTTAGAAAATATCAAAAAAGATCTAGAACTAAAACATAAAATAAACGTTAAAGTAATCGTTAAAGATTTAACCTTACCTAACGCCTGTCAAGATATTTACCAACAAGTAAAACAAGAAAATATAACCATTGACTTATTAATAAATAACGCTGGATTTGGCGATTATGGAGCATTTTGCGATCGCAACTTAGAGAAACAACTAAAAATGATCCAACTAAATATTAGTGCCTTAGTAGAATTAACCTACTTATTTTTACAAGAAATGAAAGTAAAAAAAGAAGGAGCAATCATTAACGTCGGTTCCATTGCCGGGTATCAACCCTTGCCCTATCTATCAGTGTATGCCGCTACCAAAGCCTTTGTTTTATCCTTCTCCGAAGCACTATGGGCAGAAAACAAAAAACTAGGTATTAACATCGTAGCACTATGCCCCGGTCCAACGGAATCAAACTTTGGAAAAGTAGCCGAATTTGATGCCATGATAAACATGGGAGACTCCCTTGCCAGTGCCGATGATGTGGTCAAAGACGCTCTGATTGCCCTAAAAAAACAAAAGGCAAATACCGTCACAGGGGGCTTAGTTAATCAAATTATAGTTAATCTACCTCGTTTCTTGCCCAGAGAAATTCTTTTAAATGTAGTAGAAAATCAATTCCAAAAAAAATAGTAAATATAATGGCTGAATATTTTCAGCCTCACACTACCCTAATCTTGTTTAACCCTTTGGGTAATCAAAGTCATACCGTCATCACGGATAAAAACGGCAGAATACCATCTATCACCATCCCCCATCGTTACCCGTTTAAA
>PXEJ01000137.1 GCA_003566215.1 Cyanobacteria bacterium T3Sed10_376R1m
AAACGATTAACTCCGCATCTGCAACTAACCAGAATTTACGGGGTTGAGCTGAAAGCCCTAAACCAGCACCAGAACCACTGGCTAACATTCCTGCACCAGAAGCAAAACCGACCCCAGAGCCACTAGCCATCATTCCAGCCCCAGAAGCTGCCCACATTCCCATACCAGAGGGGAACACATAGGAACTAATAGCGTTTTCAGGAATCATTGAGCCAGGCACTTGTTGCATACTGCCATAAAGAGAACCTGCGACCCTTTGGGCTTCCACTCCTTGAGCCATGCCAAAGATTTCGTCATAGATGGCATGATCCTGACGAGGAGAGGATGCTTGAGCTGCGATCGCCACTTTTTTAGCAGGGGGAGTTAACTCATGAACCGTCTTACCGTTTAAATCCTGTTCCCAATTCACAGAGATAAAAACATCTTCTACCCAATCACTAGGATATACTGGGGGAATTCTTACAGGCACAGAACGAGCTAAAACTAACCAACGTCCATCAGCACAACGATAACCAATGTCAATTAGATAATCTCTATCACTCACAGGAATAGGTAAATACCACTCCCTTGCCAACTCATCACAAAGGTATTCTTGGATGTTGTGGGGTCCTTCGTACTCAATATTTATGTCCGTAACATCATATAAACGCAAAGCTAATTGTTGCCCCCCTTGAGAGCGTAAACTATCTTTTTGTTCGTGGGGAATATCCCAATAAGCATAAGCCCATTGAGGATCACGAGGCAACAAAACAATACGACTCTCACCATAACCTCCGGGTAATTCTCCCAAGCCCTCATCTACTGATGCTAAAACTTCGGAGCTAAGATCATCTTGTCCAACATCAAATTTTGATACTTCCATTGTTGTGCTTCTCTCATTCATAACTGGGCTAGATTTTGACAAAGTATTTTGACTAATTGAATTAATTTTGTCAGTGGGTAAAAGTTCTTTTTGTTTGGTTTGAATGGCAATCAATAATTGTGCCTTACGCATTCGACTATAGCGAGGGATATTAAGACGCCTGGCAACCTTGCGCAATTGTCTAAGGGTCATGTCCTCTATTTCAGGTGCTTGTTTTGACATGAGATAAAATCTCCGTTGGGTTTATGGCTAAATATATTTCAGGTCATATTTGTACCTTTCCTTTGACAAGGTGGTCTCAGTGATTGCTTCCTCTTTTAAAGATTTTTTTTATGGAGGGGATCACTTACTTAACTTTATGTAACAAAATATAACCTTGATTCGTCAAGGGGTTGAAAGATTAGTTTTTATTTCATGACGAACAATTAAGGCTTTGGGGATCATTATGTCAAATTTTCATGACAATTAATCTTTTTTGGGGATGAACTTCCCGTCTCCTAGTCTTGGCTAAAATTTTAAGCTATATCTTTACTTAAACTAACAACCTTTAAATTAGACTTAGGGTGCAAACTCGGAATATTACTTAAAGTTAAATCCTGATTTTCTGCTAACTTCCAACGGTAATTACGCAACAATAAAGAAGCAAAAATTTTCATCTCCATTTGAGCAAAAGCATAGCCCAAACAAAAACGAGAACCACCCCCAAAACCGACTAAGCTAAAATCAACTTTCTTACTCTCATCCCTGGATTTACTAAATCTATCGGGGTCAAAAATTAGAGGATTTGAATATATATTTTCGTCTTTATGGGTTGATTCAATTCTATATAAAACCTGCCATCCTTCAGGGACATAATAACCATTAAAAACAAAAGGTTTTACCACCCCACGAAAACCACCACCAACGGCAGGATATAATCTTTCTACTTCCTTTAACACCTGCTCTAAATAAGGCATTTGTTTTAGTTGATTAAGGCTTAATTCTTCTTGTTGATGTAACTTATTTTGTTCTTTCTTTACTTTCATTAAAACATCAGGATTTTGAGACAAGGCGAGACAAAAAGAAGTTAACATTGAAGTCGTAGTTTCATGGCCAGCAAACAACATTAACAAAGCTTGAACTTTAATTTCTTCAATACTTAAACTATTGCCTTCCTCATCTTTAGTTTGAATTAATAAACCCAAAGTATCGTTAGTGGGATTCTTTTTTCTTTTGCTAATTTCTTGTTCTAAATGAGATAATAATAAATCTCTAGCTTTTAAAGCTTTATAGTATTTTGTACCTTTTATTTTAATAGGAAAACTAAATAAACCCAATGTTAAATCATTAAAAAGTCCAGATAAATAAGCAACATTTTCACCTCTTTTACTTCCTAATAATAAAACACTAGCTATCTCAAAAGTCATTTGTTTTAGTTCAGTAAACCAAGTGAAATTTTCTAAATTTTCCCACTTAGATAAATAACTTTCAACAATATTTCTCATGGTTTCAAAATAATTATTTAACGCTCCTCCGTGAAAACTAGGCATTAATAATTTGCGATTGCGTTTATGTTCATCACCATCTTGTAAAAATAATGATTTTCCTAGTAATTCATGAAAATTTTTGGGCCAACCTTTTTCCCAAGAAAAATAATCAAAATGACTTTGTAAAATAAAGCGATTAGCTTCTGCTCCGCACATAAAAACCGTGGGTTTTCCTAAAATATTTGTCTTGAATATGTTTCCATATTTATCTTTTTTCTTCTCACCAAAATCAGGGTCAGTAATAAAGCTTAAGGTTTCACCGATCAAAGGAAAACCAAATTTACCGGGGGGTAAAGGATAATTTTCAGGTAATTTTTGCTTAGTCATCTTTTGTTAAATTAGGTACATAGCTGTATTAAATTTCTATTAGTTACTTGAAAAACAGCAAACTAATTATCAAGGTAGGTATAACCGCGCAAATTTTGGTCATAATTTTTTAATAGTAGTTGAGATTGTTCTAGGGTTAATTGTTTTTTTTGTAGGGCAGATTCGGTGAGGCAACGCAATTTTTCTTGTAATTCATCTCCTTTATATTCTACATATTCTAAAACGTTTTTAACGGTATCACCTTTAACAATATATTGTAGTTGATAATCGTCTTCATTTTTTGAGATATGAACTACATTTATATCACCAAAAAGATTATGTAAATTACCCATAATTTCTTGATATGAACCAACTAAAAACATTCCTAAATAATAGGGTTTATATTCCGGATTTTCAGGATTATTATGATTATTTTCTAAGGGGTGTAATTCTAAACTTTTTTTGACATCTTGTAAGTCGATAAACTTGTCAATTTTTCCGTCACTATCACAAGTTAAGTCTGCTAAGATTGCTTTTTGGGTTGGTTTTTCTTTCAAACGATGAATAGGCATTATGGGAAAAAGTTGATCGATTGCCCAAGCATCGGGGGCAGACTGAAACACGGACAAATTAATATAGTAGGTAGAAATCATGAGCTCATTTAATTCTTCTAAATCATCGCTGACATAGCTTTGATTTTTGGTAATTTTATATATTTTATGACTACAAGCCCAATATAGTTGTTCTGCCCTTGCCCGTTGGTTTAAACTCAGATAGCCAAAGTTAAATAGACTAATGGCTTCTTCTTTGAATTGCACTGCATCGTGGTACATTTCTTGATAGTTTTCTTCGTCGATTGACTCATAGGTTTCCCACAGGTTACGGATAATTAAATGTTCTTTTTTTGCTGTGGGTAAGGGAATTTTTGAGGGGGGATTGTTACTGTTAACTACGTTAAAGATTAACACGGAATGGTGAGATGCGATCGCCCTTCCACTTTCACTAACTAATATGGGGGGATTAACATTACCTTCATCACAACAATCTTTAATGGCTGCCACAATATCGTTAGCATAGTTCTGCATATTATAGTTTTTAGAAGCGTAAAAGTTGGTTTTTGAACCGTTATAATCCACCGCTAAACCGCCGCCAACATCCAAATATTTCATCCCTGCCCCCATTTTGGATAGTTGTACATAAATTTGCCCTGCTTCCCTGATGGCATCTTTAATCACGGCAATAGAAGAAATTTGTGAACCAATATGGAAATGGAGCAGTTTTAAACAGTCTAATAATTCTTTTTCTTGAAGGGTATTATACACTGTTAAAATTTCAGGAATAGTTAAGCCAAATTTTGCTTTTTCTCCTGTGGAGTTGCCCCAATGTCCACTACCTTTAGTTTTTAATTTTGCCCTCACTCCTATTTGTGGTTTTAGTCCCAATTTTTGACTGATTTCGAGGGTTATATATAGTTCTTTTATTTGTTCAATTACAATAATTAAATTATGTCCTAATTGTTGGGCTAAAAGGGCAGTTTCTAAATATTCCTTGTCTTTATAACCATTGCAAATAAGTAAAGTTTCCTTGGTTTCATCAATATTTAGGGTAGCTAAAGCAATCATCAATTCAGGTTTTGATCCTACTTCTAAACCAAAGTGATAGGGCTTACCATAATCTACTAAGGCTTCTACTAATTGCTTATGTTGGTTACATTTAACTGGATATACACCTCGATAAACATTGGGATAGTTGTAACGGGCGATCGCACTTTCCATACATTGATGGAGTCTTTGTAACCGATCTGCCAAAATATCAGAAAAACGAATTAATAAGGGTAAATTAACATCCCTTTTTTTAAGACTTTCTATTAATTCAAATAAATCTAAATTATTATTATCTCCCCTGGGAGATACTGTCACATTTCCATTGTCATTAATAGAAAAATAAGGGTGTCCCCATCCCTCCACCTGATATAATTCTTGACTATGGGCGATCGACCAATTATTTGTCATTCTCTATAGCTATCTTTTTATTTAAAAATATGATTATAAAATTTTATTTTTAGATCTAAGAATTAGAAGATAAAACCCTAAAACTAACCTTGTAACTCATCAAGCTTACTCAAAACCTCTTGACTATGAATGACAGGACGTACCCCCAAAAATTTTGCCACTAAAACTCCATCAGGATTTACGATATAAGTATGACGCAAAGACCGACCAGTTAACCACGAACCATAAGCCTTACTCACCCTACCATCCACATCCGCCAAAAGAGGAAACTTTAACCCCTCAGAATCGCAAAAATCTTCATGGGACTGAACATCATCCACACTAATACCAATTATTTCAGTATTTCTAGCCTCATACTCAGGCAAATCTCTTTGAAATCTCTGGGCTTCTAGGGTACATCCGGGAGTAAAATCTTGGGGATAAAAATAGACAACTACCCATTTTCCTAAATAATCCTGAAGGGATATTTCCCCACCACCACCATTGCTAGGCAAAGAAAATTGGGGAGCGGTTTCATTTAAGGTAGGTTGAATTCCCCCTAAAGCCACTGCCGAGTTAGTTATTCCGAAACAAAAACTCAAGATGAATATAATGAAAATTTTAGAGATAGATTTC
>PXEJ01000256.1 GCA_003566215.1 Cyanobacteria bacterium T3Sed10_376R1m
AATAAAGCTCGTGCGATCGCAATTCTTTGCTTTTGTCCTCCCGATAATAGCACACCGCGATCGCCTATTTCCGTTTCTAACTGTTTGGGTAATTCCATCACAAAATCATAAGCATTTGCTTGTTTAAGAGCATTAATTATGTCATCTTCATGAACATCCGTTAAGCCATAACAAATGTTATAACGTACACTTTTATTAAATAAAAACGTATCCTGACTAACCACCGCCATTTTATTTCTAATAGTTTTTAATTCATATTCCTGATAATCCATTCCATCAACTAAAATTTTACCCTCCACAGGATCATAAAAACGTACAAACAAATCCCCTAGAGTAGATTTTCCCGAACCAGACGAACCAACTAAAGCTGTTACTTTTCCTCGAGGAATCGACAAATTAATATTTTTTAAAACTAATTTTTCATGACCCGGATAATGAAAACTAACATTATCAAAATAAAATTCTTTTTGTAAAGAAGAAAACTGAATATTTCCTTCACTTAAAAATGGTTTATCATCTTTCTTTAAAAAAGCATCAACTACCTCCACACTACTTGATTTGTTTGCAAAGGAATTTCTTTTATTATCAATTTGAGCCACTAAAGGTACAGCTCGAAACAAAACAACTAAGTAAGTAAGTAATAAGGGGACTAATGTATCAGCATCCTCTTGAAATATTATTTTCCCGATAATTACAATGCCTAAGATAATGCAAATTCCGCCAATTTCATTGAGAGGTTGAATGAAAACACTGTTATATTCAACCCTTAATGCTGCCT
The DNA here is from genome assembly GCA_003566215.1 of Cyanobacteria bacterium T3Sed10_376R1m. Classification (GTDB taxonomy): domain Bacteria; phylum Cyanobacteriota; class Cyanobacteriia; order Cyanobacteriales; family Cyanobacteriaceae; genus Cyanobacterium. The sequence goes on from PXEJ01000256.1 coordinate 779, forward strand.
CTTCTTTGGCATACATCAACTTAATTAAATTATTATACTCTTCTTGCTCTTGACTAACGGATTTTACTAACCTAATCCCACTTAATGTTTCTACTAATTTTTGACTATAATCACGAGCAATTTTTCTTTGTTTTCTACCTAATTCTTTAGACCTTTTAACAAATCTTTGGTTACTACGACTTAATAAAAATAATAAAAATCCAGTAATCAAAGTCAATTGCCAAGAAATTGTCACAAGTATGGCACTAAAAGTTAATAAATTAAAAGAAATACTTAGCATTCCAATGGCAGTATTAATAGAACCAGCAGTTCTACTAGATTCTGTCTCCAAATTACTCATTAATGTTCCAATTTTAGTTCGTTGAAAAAAATCTAAATCAACGGACATAACAATCTTAAATAAATCATCTCTAATGGTGTTAGCTAGTCTCCGACTTAACCATGAACTCGTTAATGTATTCAAAATATTGTTAACATTTTTGAGAATAATAATTAGAATAACGGTAGATAACATTAATGCTATTCTTAAATTTCCAGAAAAAGCATCAAAAAAAGAAAAAGGTTTACTTAAAATTGCTGGAAAATTACTAATATCTAGGAAATTAGGATCTAAAATACTCAGAACAATAGGGATAATTAATGTAATTCCTATACTATTAAATACAGCCCCAGAGAACCCAAACAAGAGACTAATAATAACTAACCAACGAAAACGTAAAGCATAGTTAAATAATATTTTATTCTGATTCATTTTAAAGATTGTATTTATTTTTTCTATGGTTCAAGTAAACTTTAATTATATTTTTATAACCAAAGAGGTAATTATTTTCTCTAGTATAAACATCATCTGTTCTAAACTAAAATATTTAAAATAACGTTCTCTTGCCTGTTGTCCCTTTTGTTGTGCCGTTTCATAGTTATCAAAAATATTGGTGATTGCCTGAGCAATATCCGAAGGAGATTGAGGATTAACCAAATAACCTGTATCTTTTAAGATTTCAGGAATATCTCCAACTTTTGTGGCTAAAATGGGTTTTGCCATTGCCATGGCATCAGTTAATTTTAAAGGAAATTGAGCGATGGTTTCTGGTGTATTGCGCTGAGGCACTACCATAATATCAGCACAAGAGATAATTTCGGGCATTAAATCAAAGGGTTGAGGTGGAAGGGAAATAATCCATTTTGACCACTTTTGTTGTAAATATCGATCATAATCATCATAGGGGCTTCCCCCCACAATTACTAATCTTAAATCCTCCCATTGCAAAATTTCCATTGCTTGTAAAACGTCTTCCACTCCTTTGTAGGGACGTGGTGCTCCGGGAAACATTAAAATTTTATACTCCTGTAGATTATACTTAATTCTGTTGGAAGTGCGATCGCACTTCTGAGGATCAAATAATTGTAAATCTTTCCCTTGGGGAATATATATCCCACCAAACTTATTCTGTAAAAAAGTATTATGGGTAGTAATTACATCAGCATAACTGGTGAATTTTTCTAACCAACGAAGATAGAGAGGATGATCAGGAAACCTTAACGCACCATCCTCCTTAACAAGTTCACGGAGAAACTTAAGAGGTTTAAACCCATACTTCCAATCATCTCCCCCGTGCCAACTCATTTCCCAATCATCAATATCTAAAATCAAAGGGCGACGGGAAGTTATTTTTTTTAGAATTGCTAATCCAAAACTGGTCGTTTTCAACTTCACAGCATAGAGAATATCCCCATCAATTTTACTTAGTAACTCCTTACTAGCACTAACCAATCCTGAGTGGTATTCACAGGGAATATAAACGATGGGAATATCTCCTGAAAACTGGGGAGTTTCACCACTAAAACCTAAACCAAAAATTGTCACCTGATGTCCTAGTTTTTTCAAAGCCTGACCAAGGAGAAATGGTCTTACCGCTCCCCCCCAACGCCCTGAACCGGCAGAGGATAAATCACTGACAATGATTGATATTTTGAGGGAAGAAGTATTATTGTTAGTATTCAAGATAGTTTCAGTCCTGGATAAGTTGATTCACTAGGATAACGGCAGCTTTGGTTTATTGTTTTTGTGAATATACTAACTTATACAATATTATTTAGGGAAAACCGCTACCCAAAGCAGTTGGGAATTGTATTAGTATATTGGTGTTTGCATAGTTTTGTTTTTATTATTTTATCAACATAATTTAGTTAATTTTACCTATATACTTTTATGATGAACATAATTAGAATACCCGTTTTAGAAGATAATTATATCTTTGTTTTACATGATCCTGATACAAATGAAGGGGCGGTGGTTGATCCGGCGGTGGCTAAACCTGTATTAGATTGTCTTGAGAGCTTGGGAGCAAAGCTAGTAGCCATTTTTAATACCCATCATCACCTTGACCATGTGGGAGGGAATAAAGAGTTAATAGAGGCTTTTCCCGATGCAGTGGTTTATGGTGGCAAAGAGGATAGGGGAAGAATACCACGACAACAGGTTTTTTTAGAAGAAGGAGATCAAGTAGAATTTTCTGGAAAGAAAGGAAAAGTTTTTTTTGTTCCGGGGCATACTAGAGCTCACATAGCTTATTATTTTGCTCCCACTAAGGATGATGATAAGGGCGATTTATTTTGCGGTGATACTCTTTTTGCTGGGGGTTGTGGTCGATTATTTGAAGGAACTCCTGCCCAGATGGTAGATTCTTTAGATAAATTTAGGACTTTACCCGATGATACTAGGGTATGGTGTGCCCATGAATATACTTTGAGTAATTTAAAGTTCGCTATTACGGTGGATGGTAACAATTTATACCTTCTGGATCGTTATGAAGAGGTTAGAATTGCCAGATCCCAAGATAAACCAACAATTCCTTCTTTGATAGGAATCGAAAAAAAGACTAATCCTTTTATGCGTTGGGATAGTGAATCGGTTAAATTAGCAATGGGTTTTGAACAACCTGAGCGAGTTTTTGCTAAATTACGGGGAATGAAAGACAATTTTTAATTGACATTTGCTACTAGATAACTAACAATTAGGTTTATTTAGTTTTCATTAGAAATAGGTTTAATGTCTTAAACTAAATACTTGATTCCGTTTTTTGTCGATGTATCGATAAATCAGAGGCAACATAAATTAAGTTTTATTATTTATCATTTTTTGTGGGGATTTCAAATGTCAGTGAGTAAATTAAGATATCGTCCCGAAAATAGGGAGAAAAAAAAGCCTAAATCCCATAAACCTCCCTTTAAAGGTAATTGGCTATTGATGGGTTTTGGCCTCAGTGCGATCGCAACAGTATCTACCGCCATCGGTGCCTTGTTAGCCCTATCCTTTAGCCAAACTCCCTTTAGTCAAGTAAGACTATCCCCCGAAGAAGAAGCCGTATTTAATCAAGAAGAAACTATCACCTACGGTAGTTTAAACATTCCCAACCTAAGTCGCCCCGTCAATATATTAGTATTAGGAGTTAAAGTTTTAACCTCCGATGTTCCTAACTATCAGGGAGAGGATTTAGGCTATCATGGCTTAGTCAACTCCTTTGAAGGGCGATCGGATAGTATGCTATTACTAAGATTTGATCCCAGAAAAAATGATGTTGTAGTTTTATCTATTCCCCGTGATACCAAAACCCTTGTCGAAGGAGTCGGAGTAACAAAAATTAATGATGCCAATGCTTATGGAGGATCAGCTTTAGCCGCAAAATCTGTAAGTAATCTCCTTGATGGTGTCACCATTGATCGTTATATTCGTATTAATGTCCAAGGGGTCGAGAAATTGATTGATGCTTTGGGAGGAGTAGATTATTACGTACCCAAAGACATGAAATATACTGATCACAGTCAAAGACTTTATATTGACCTCGAAGAAGGACAGCAATATTTAGACGGTCAAAAAGCCTTACAGTTTCTTCGATTCCGTTATGACGCTCTAGGAGATGTAGGCAGAGTTCAAAGACAACAGGCATTTATTCGTAGTTTAACCGAACAAGCTCTAACTCCTCGTACAGTGTTAAGGTTACCTGAAATTTTGGGCATTATCCGCTCCCATATTGATACTAATTTGGGTACAAATGAATTAATTGCCCTAGCGGCATTTGCTGGGCAAAAAAGCCGATCAGATTTTAAAATGGTCATGTTACCCGGAGACTTTAACCAACCAGAAGAAGGACAGTTAAGTTATTGGCTACCGAACTATAATCAAATTAATCAAGTTGTCGATCAGCATTTTAATACCAAACCTCGTTATTTAGCTACAGGTAATAGCGATAATCCTTCTTCTAACTTTTCCCCCCGTCGTGCGAGAATTGGTATTCAAACCCATGCAGATAACCCAGAAGCGGCTCAGAGTGTCATTAACCATTTACAAGAAGCTGGATATTCGAGAATTTTTTATAGTTCTATTCCTTATAACGAACCTATAAATCAAACTAGAATTATTGCTCAACAGGGGGATAGCACTGCTGCCTCTCTTATTAGGGTTGATTTGGGCTTGGGAGAGGTTTTAACGGAGAGCACGGGGGTTTTGAGTACTGATGTGACCATTCAAGTGGGTAGGGA
>PXEJ01000191.1 GCA_003566215.1 Cyanobacteria bacterium T3Sed10_376R1m
ACATTTAAAAGAAGAGTGCGAGAAGCATTACTCACATCAGTGACATGAACTTTTCCCCCAGTTAAATTCCAGACTAACCAACTATCAATAGTACCAAAAGCAAGTTTACCATCTTCAGCTAGTTGCCTTGCACCCTCCACATGGTCTAAAATCCATTCAACCTTACTCGCAGAAAAATAAGCATCTAATAATAAACCTGATCTATTTTTAACCTCTTTTTGTAACTCTCTTCCTTTTAAATCATCAATTTTGTTAGAGGTACGTCTATCTTGCCAAACAATTGCATTATAAATAGGTTTTCCTGTTTCTTTATTCCAGACAACAGTAGTTTCCCTTTGATTCGTAATTCCAATTGCCTCAATTTGACTTTTTTTATCAATCTTGGCTTTTTGACATACTCCTTCGACAACAGATAAAACCGATTGCCAAATTTCGAGAGGATCATGTTCTACCTCTCCCGGATTGGGATAATATTGAGGAAATTCTAATTGTACTGACTCCAAAATATGCCCATTTTTTTGGAACAATATCGCCCTTGAGCTTGTCGTTCCTTGATCTATTGCTAAAATATACTTATTCATGAAGATATTTTATTCCTACAGTCCCATAAACTTTGTGAACTACCGAAACCATAATATTTGATTTGGCTCTAGCTTTCCACCCAATTAAATGCCTTTATAGTTAAACTATATCGGTCTTACATCAAAGTGATAGACTTTTGTCTTCCTTTCTAAGGGAAAGTTCGAGTACACAAGACATCATAAAATTATAATTCTACGTATATGGCTTAATTTTTTTACCATTTCTTGTCCGTGTGCGGTTGTCCCATACTATCACAAGTTGATGACATAACACTATTTTCATTTATTGATCATCATTTTTTTGTATAATTTACAAGGTGGAGCTTATGGGGGACATTTTGAAATGATTGTAAATTTATTTATTTTTTTGGCTAATATTAACCTTTCGTTATAACTATTTATAAAATGTTCATAAATATTACTTCTTTACAAAAAGAACACTATTATTTATAGTTCATCCTGTTATTATTTATTATTTAATTTTATTTATAAAACAATCTTTTTATTCAATAAAAATAGATTCAATTAACAAGATAAATATCATATTTTAAAGTAATAAAAAAGAAAAAAGATCTAAAAGTTATCGTGTAAATACTTAAAAAGTTGTTATACTTTAAAGAATAGCAATTATAAAACTTAAAATTTATTAGTCAATGGTAGCAATCAGATCCAATATCAATCAAAAAATGCCCCTAACACCAATCTTTAATCCGGGGGGAGACGACAGAATAGAAAATCGTACTGCTTGGTTTGGAAATACCACCAACTTAATGCAACTTAATGATGTACGTTATTCTTGGGCTATTGGTTTATATCAACAGATGCGGGAAAATTTCTGGATTCCTCAAAAATTAGATATTACTCAAGACGTGACTGATTATTGGAATTTAACCCCCGAAGAAAGACGTGCTTTTGAAGGAATATTGTCTTATTTAACCTTCCTTGATTCTGTACAAACCTGTAATATTCCCCATCTAAAAAGCTCAATTACTGCCCCTGAAATTAGCCTTTGTATGGCAGAACAAATTTCTCAAGAGGGGATGCACAATCACGCCTATCAATATATGATTGAAACTATTATTCCTAGTGATAAAAGGGATAAAGTTTATGATTTTTGGCGCACTGATAAAGTGTTATCTGCCCGTTGTGAATTTATTGCGGGTTTTTATCAGAAATACATTGATGAACCCACTAGGGAAAATTATTTTATTGCTCTTTTGAGTGATTATTTATTAGAGAGTTTATATTTTTATAATGGTTTTATTTTCTTTTACAATTTAGCCGCTAGAATGTTGATGCCCGGTTCGGCGGATATTTTTAAAATGATTAACCGTGACGAATTAAGCCACGTTAGATTATACCAAAGACTCATTCCCGAGGCGATGAATACTTTTAACTATTCCCTCGATCAAATTTATGAAATGTTTGATACGGCAGTAAAACATGAGTGTCGTTGGACTAATCATATTGTGGGTAATAATATTTTGGGTATTACTGAATCTAGCACGGAACGTTACACTAAATATTTAGCTAATATACGGTTAAGGGCGATCGGTTTAGAACCGTTATATACTGATTCTAAATATAATAAGAGTCCCTATACTCATTTGGAAAAATTTTCAGATACTAAGAAGGAAGGTAGTACAAAGGCTAACTTTTTTGAAGCTAGTGTTACTAGCTACATGATGTCTTCTGGAGTAACTGGTTGGGATGAAATTTAGTTACTCTTAGTTAATTCTCACGCTGTACTTAAGGTAAACTCAGCGTGGGATACAAGATAAATAGGCTTTGTTTAACAATTGCTATGATGAGTAGAATTGACCATAGACAATTACATCCGATGACTTTGTTTTTGAGTTAGACTTTTAACAACTGTTAATTAAACTTTTAATAAAAAAATGAATACCAATAATAGTAATGATGATAAAAAAAAAGATAAACAATCTTATCTTTTTCCCCGCAGTTCTTATCGTGGTGAGTTTACTCCCGAAAATTTAGTTTTTAATGCCAATTTACAAGAATTTGCCCAGAAAGTAGGTTATATTTGTAACCTCGAAACTAATGGGAAAATGACTTCTAATGAGGCTTATGAGCAAATTAGGGTCTTATGGAAGGATTTAAAAAATAGTATGAAAAATTTAGGTATTAACAATAAATGATTTAGATCTTTAAGAATCTTTTAATATGAGAAGATCACAAATACTCTAAAACTATTTAATCTTAATTGTTAGATTTAATATAACTTAATCTCGATTAAGTTATATATAGTTATAGAGTTTAAAAAACTCTTTTTTAGTAAAGTCTAATTAATGTCCCGTTCAAAATCTTTACAATACTATATTTTTGCCCGTGTGTTATTGTCTCCCTTGATGTTGTGGCTAATTGTCACCATTGTTTTTTTATTGCTCCGGGCAACTCCGGGAGATCCAGCTGATGCTATTTTAGGGGGAAGAGCCCCGGAATCAGCAAAGGAAGCATTGCGAGAACAAATGGGCTTAAATAGTCCTTTGTGGGAACAGTATCTTAGTTATTTGGGACAGTTACTCCGTTTTGATTTAGGTTCCTCTATCACGAGTAGAGGGTTAAAAGTTTGGGATGTGATTAGTCAATATTTTCCTGCTACGGTGGAACTATCTTTATTTGCTATGGTAGTTGCGATCGCCCTTGGAGTTGGTATAGGATTAGTTTCAGGATCAAAACCAAACACAATATTTGATGTGGGAGGAAGATTATTTGGCATAATTACCTATGCTTTACCCCTATTTTGGGTAGGAATGATCATGCAATTAATTTTTGCAGTACAACTAGGCTGGTTTCCTTTGGGAACACGTTTTCCCGTGGGCATGACAGCACCGACAAAGATAACTGGTTTGTATATCTTAGATAGTTTATTCTCTCTCAACTTTGACCAGTTTTTTACCGCCATTCACTATTTAACATTACCCTGTTTTACATTAGGACTATTATTAAGTGGCATATTTGAGCGCATTGTCAGGGTAAATCTAAAACAAACCCTCAACTCAGACTACGTAGAAGCCGCTAGGGCAAGAGGAATTCCCGAAATACGTATATTGTTCGCCCATGGCTTTAAAAATGCTTTAATCCCTGTTATAACCGTCATGGGCTTAACTTTTGCCGCCCTGTTGGGGGGGGCTGTATTAACGGAAGTTACTTTTTCTTGGCCGGGATTAGGTAATCGACTATATGAGGCTATATCCCAAAGAGACTATCCTACGGTACAGGGAATTATGGTCTTTTTTGGATTTATTGTAGTTATTGCCAGTTTAGCCATTGATATTATTAATGCAATGATTGATCCTCGCATTCGTTATTAAGCAAACCTTATTCTAAGGGAAGATTTTCGGGTAAAGTACAACAATTCACCTCATCGAGACAAATTTTCCCCCACTGCAAAGCCCAACGAACTAACTCCACTCGATTATCAGTTTTTGTTTTTGTTAGGATGTTACTGATATGATTATCTACGGTTCGTTTACTTATTTCTAACTTGTCGGCGATGTCATTATTGGTTAAGCCAGTGGCGACTAACTCTAAAATTTCTAATTCTCTTTGGGATAAGTTGTTGTTGTCGGGATTTTTGCCACTAGCCATGTTTTCTTTTTGACCTAATTAATACTTGTATCTTCATCTATAAGGTTATTGTAAGTGAACTACCACACACTAAATCATAGATTATGGTGTAGGTTTCCTATCCAATCAATGGGCTTTATAGCTAGGCTATATCGGACTTACATCAAGTAAATAGGCTTTATCCCACGTTCCGTAGGTCAAAATGCACGGTATCATACAATCAGTTTTATGTGTAAGTCTTGGTTATTGCCATTCACCGCCCGTTGGCAGTGGTCTTCATTTTATCACAATTTCCCGAATTGTAACAAGATATAAAGTTTATATTGTTGGTCGAAATTCATGGGAGGCTGTTTGATTATTAAGCAATTATTTTTTTCGGGCATATACTGCATAAAAAGGATCTTTTGATCCCATGCCCAACATTTGTAAAAAATTAGGAGTTTCTGGTTGTTGAACCACTACTTCGGGGGAATCAAACTCAGCCACAGATTGAAAGTAAGATTTACAAAGAAAAATTCTTTGCCTGTCGGTAGCATCACGCCATGCGGTGATTGCTTTTTGATAAAACATCCGATTGGAGAAGCTAAATATAGCTATGCCATTGGGTTTAAGGATTCGGGCAATTTCCATAAATATTGCTTCGGGATATTGTAAATATTGGATGGAAACGGTACATAATACCGCATCAAAATCTTCATTTTCGAGGGGTAATTGCATATTGCTATTGAGATTTTGGAGAAAATAATGGTCTAATCTCTCATTCTTTTTTAACTCCTCCTCATTCATGCCATGGCCTTCTATGTGGCTAAATTTCATTTCTGGAGGCAGATGAGAAACCCAACTACTCATTAAATCTAGTATTTTTGTATCAGATTTTAATTCTTGGCGATAGAGGTTGGTTAACTGACTGATAAAGTTATTGTCAACGTGGGTAACAAAACGAGGATAGGCGTAAAATAATGTATCTTCGGTGTCGTCTAATTTTACTCTTTGGTGTGGTTGTAATAGCATGATCAGAATTTTTGGTTGACAATCTTAGTTCACTCTTTTAAGAAACAAGGGGCTTAAGCCCCTTGCCTTGAATAATAATATCCTGTTGCCTTGAATAATAATATCCTGTTGCCTTGAATAATA
>PXEJ01000209.1 GCA_003566215.1 Cyanobacteria bacterium T3Sed10_376R1m
ATCCCGCTCCAACAACTCCCCCTGACTATACTCCAACCCCGCTTGACCTTGATGATCCCCATCCACATAACCTAAAATATCCGCCACTAAATGATCCTGAGGATAAAAACGAGCATAGCGACGTTCCAAATCAACACCACCAACACCCCATCCCCTAATCCTTTGGGCCTGATTTTCACTAATATTCTTAGAAATTAACACCCCCGTACTTCGTGAATTTAACAATTGGATTAGATCATTAACCTCTCGATCAGGCAAAGCCTCCTTCAAACGATTGGCAAAACTAATTACATCCTCACCCAACATATTAGGATGAACATATAACTCATACACCAACTTATCCGTAGCCAAAACCGTATTCGTCGCATCAACAATAGAACGACGAGGAATATAAGGTCGAAAATTATATCTTTGTTGCAACTGAGCCCTTGTCAAATACTCCGATCCCTTTTCCACCTGTAAAAAATATAATCGCCAACCAAGAGAAACTGCACCTCCTACCAACAATAGCCAAATTAAAAAAAAACGAATTAAAAGATTAACATTTGAAGGAAAAACTTTTTTTCGACCAGACACAAACTGACCATTTCCAGAGGAAGGAAAATTGAGAGGATTACTCAGATTAAATTTAAAATTTCTCATTTAGTGACTTAATTAATAAGCGACAGGAAAGATAGGTTGAACAGTTTTCGGTGGAGGTGACGTAGCTTCAGAAGGTCTAATGGGTTTTACCTCCTTCTTTTCTAAATAAATAGGCTGTTGAAGAGGATCAGGATTTATCAATCCCGAATCTTGATTTTTTGCCTCTTCTGCTAATTGATTCTTTAACATCTCATCAGTAAAAGTAAACTGCCTTTCTTTTTGTTGCAGATTTTGTAAATCCTCATATTTTTGAGTCCACAACTTAGGGGCAGAAACCGTAAAACCATAAGCCACAAGAGCAAAACCTACAACAATAATCGACATTCCCGTAGATGTTGTTCCTAAAAAATTCAACACTTTTAACCACAAAGGGGACTCTATTTTCAGTGAGGCATTCTTGTTTAAACCTAAAGAACTTTGTTTCTCCTTAACTTTATATCTTGTTTTACTCCCATAAGTAGTCTTCGTACCCTTCACTTGAGGTAAATCATGAGAACTAAAGGAAGTTGTTTTCTTGATTCTACTTACTTTTTCCTGTCGAGAGGCTCTATTTTGGACTAACATACATATATTCTCGGTTCGGTTAGGACTAATTCATACTAGCAAAATACAATAAATATTATTATATTTTTTAAAACTTTTTTTCTCATACCGAATAATATAACTAAAATCTCGTCTATATTGTACAAATCTTAGCAAAGTAGCATTAACTTTACATAAGTAAACAAATTAAAAAAACATTAAACCATTAATGCTGTATCAAAATTTACTTTAACACCAGAAAAAATGATTTTTTGCCACTTTCATTTTCAGTGTTTTTGTACTGATATAACTTGAATCTTCCACCTTTTAAAAAAACTAATTGCCCTTGACCTTTAATTTCAAAAACTTCCGACACTCAATTAATGGGTTATAGTAAAAATTGTCTAAAAGATCTTCTTAAATAGAAGAACATAAACTTTATCATGTTAAGATTAGCAAATTTGAAAAAACTACATTAAAACTTTATGAAAATTAGTACACATTTTACAGCATTAGGAATAAAGTTAGTTGGAACAATCTTTTTTATCTCCTCCCTAGTTGATTTTATATTTTTGGCCATTCCCTTAGAATTAGGCAACCGTAATTGGCAGATAAACTTTACTAATAGTATTGTTGATAGAGGAGTAGTACCCCTGTTAGGAATCATTTTATTAATTTTAGGATGGTGGATGACTGATAATACAATTAATGCAGGAAAACCAAAAACAATCTTTAGATTACCTGTATTTATTCTGTCAAGCATACTTGGTTTACTTTTCTTGCTACTTGTACCTTTACATTTAAGTAATGTGAGTAATGTAAGTAGTCAATTAATCGCACAAATTGATCAAAGAGCAGGTGAACAGGAAGTAGAAATTCAAGCATTTATTGAACAGTTAGATGGAATTTCTCGAAACCCTCAACAAATACAGCAAGAAATTAATCAAAGAAATCAGATAATTGATAATGATGGAGTGATTCAAGGCAGACGTCTTAGCCCCCAAGAATTACAAAGTATTACAGCACAAAGAGATCAACTTCAGCAACTATTAGATTTATCACAAAATCCTCAAGAATTAGAAGAAAGACTAGGGGATACGAGAAATCGTCTTCAAACTGAACTAAGAAATTTACAACGTCAAGAAAAACAAAGAGCTCAAACCGAAGCCCTAAAAGTTACCTTAAGAACTGGCATTAGTAGTTTTATTTTATCAATTGGTTATATTGTTTTAGGTTGGTTAGGCTTAAAAGGAAGTGCTACAAAACCTAGTGTTACCCCGGAACAATAATAAAAAAATCTTCGGCTATATTGAAGAAAAATTGACATATTTTGTTTGATATAGCCTAAGTCTCACATTCTTTTTTCGTTATTTGATGACGATAGGCAAACATATCTTTTAACCTCTGCTGTGTCCACCAACTTAGCAAATTTTCGACAAAAAAGTCACCGATAATATCATATTGAATACTATCGGTTAATCGAGTATAGTTTCCTTCTACCTGAAATTGATGACGATGTATCCACAGTTTCATCGGACCTTCAATTTGTTGATCCGTGAATAGTTTATACTTTTCATATTCAACATGACGAGCAAACCAAGGAATATTAATTAAACCGAAGTTAATTTCAAACTTAGTAGTAGCTCCAATCTCTAATCCTCCTTTTCTTTCAATAATCCTCACAGGTTGCCAAGGGGGAGTAAGAATTTCCAAAATATCTTCTCTTTCATGGAATTCCCACACAGTGTTTACTGGCGCTTTAATTAAAGATGAATATTCAAATTTGATCATGAAGAAATACAAATAAAGAAAAACAGTTTATTAACGGAATAATAACACAGGTATTCTGGTACTGCGTAGCATTTGGGCTGTGGTGCTACCAATAACAAGACTACGAATGCGACTATGACCATAAGCACCCATAATTAAAAAGTTAATATCATGGTTGTTAATGTGATCTGAAATTGCTTTTTCTACTTCCCCTTGAATAAAATAACCTTCACAATTGATTTTTGCCTCTTGTAATTTTGAAACAGCTGTTTGTAGCCTTTCTGGGGTTCTTTTACTATCTCCACTTTTATCTATCATTAAAATATTTACTTCAAGGTCTTTTACTAGGGGAACTTCTTGTAAAAAATTGAGTATTTTATCCCCTGTGGGGCTTCCATCATAAGCGATTAAGACTTTATTAATGGGTTTAAAATCACGGGGTGTAACAAAACAAGGTTTTTTGCTACCGCGAACAATTCTTTCTAAATTAGCTCCTAAGTGCTTAGATGCAAAATCTGCATTTTCTCCTCTTTTTCCTAAAATTATTAAATCTGCATTTTCTTCAAATTCATGTAATAAATCTACTAAAAAACCTGTTTTATGGCTTAATTTTATTTCTGTCACCCCTTCGTTTGTAAGAGATTCCTTGGCAGTATTTAAAATTAGTTTTGCCCTTTGGTGGTTGATTTTTGCTTTTTCATGTTCTAGATCAACTAATTTTTTTAATAGGTCTTCTGATGCTCCTAAGCCGATACTACCGCTTAAATTTCCTGTGGATACTGCTTGTTGACTACGAATATCGGTAACGGATAAAACGTTAATTGTGGCATCTAGTTTTTTGGCTATCCATGCACCATATTTATAGCTATTTTCACCATAGCTTGAGCCGTCTGTACAAAGTAGTATGTTTTTCATTATTTTGAGATATTATATTATGTCTATTTTTGTCTAATTATCGAGTTAGAAGGTGATAAGCAGGTAGGCATAGTTAAATTGATGTGTGGGCAAGGGGCTGTGCCTTTTGTTAATAAGGATTTTAGTAGAATAAAACTTACAATTAATTTCACTGACTTACTTCTCACTCCCCTACTAAGTTACTTTATTTCCATCAAGCTCATAGGTAGCTAATTTTTGTAATAGGGTGGCACTAGCTTCGTTTAAGCCAATTAGTTCTACTTGAGCACCATTACGACGGAATTTCAATACTAATTTATCTATAGCGGCTATTGCTCCTTGATCCCATAGGTGAGCATAGGTTAAGTTAATAGTTACTTTTTCTACTAATTCATCAAAGTCAAATTTGCTTAAAAATTCATCTACGGAAACAAAGAAAATCTGTCCTGATACGTTGTAGATAGATTCGTTGCCGTCTTCGCTAGATACTTTATCAACAAATACCAGTTGCGCAATTTGACGGGAGAAAAATATGGTGCTGAGAACTATCCCTGTGATAACTCCTAAGGCAAAGTTACGGGTTGCAATGGTGATTGCCATGGTGGTTATCATAACAAAGGTTTCGTTGGGGGGAGTTTTACGAATATTCTTGACCGATGACCATCTAAATGTACCAATGGAAACCATCATCATTACGGCAACTAGAGCACCCATGGGAATATCTCGAACCCAGTTTTGTAGGACGAGAATAGCGAAAAGAAGAAATATTCCCGCCATGAAGGTGGAAAGTCTGCCTCTACCTCCTGATTGTATGTTGATGACTGATTGTCCGATCATGCCACATCCGGCCATACCTCCGAAAAATGAGGTGACAACATTAGCAATACCTTGTCCTTTTGCTTCTTGATTTTTGTCGCTAGGGGTGTCGGTTAATTCGTCCACTAGGGCGGCGGTGAGGAAGGATGCGAGTAGCCCTACTAGGGTCATAGTTAGGGAGTAGGGTAGGATTATTTGTAAGGTTTCTAGGTTGAGGGGGACGTTGGGTAGGGCAAATTGGGGAAGGGTTGTGGGTAGTTCTCCCATGTCTCCAACGGTCGGTATGTCTATGTTTAAGACTATCTTCGCCATGGTCATAACGGCGATCGCAACTAGGGGAGAAGGCAGAGCTTGGGTAATTCTGGGTAAACCGTAAATAATAGTTAAGGATATAACGGTAATAATGTAAACGGTGTAGGGTACATTGGTTAGTTGGGGAAGTTGGGAAAGAAAAATAAGCACCCCTAAAGCATTGATATATCCTATCATCACGGCACGGGGAACAAATTTCATTTGTCGTCCCAATTTCAAAAATCCAAATATAACTTGTAGTATTCCCGTTAAAAGGGTGGCGGCGAATAAATATTCAATACCATGGTCTTTCACCAAATCAACAAATAAAAGAGCCATTGCCCCTGTGGCGGCAGAGATTGAGGCG
>PXEJ01000237.1 GCA_003566215.1 Cyanobacteria bacterium T3Sed10_376R1m
CTCGCTCTAGGGATAAGCTAAGGTGTGTACAAATTTTGGCAAAGGAAGGTATTGGTTTACCTGTGACGGGTTTTGCCCATGATACCGAAGACATTGACGGCTTAATTGAGACGGTGGGGGGAGCACCCCTTGTCATTAAATTGTTAGAAGGCACTCAGGGTATTGGGGTAGTTTTGGCAGAAACCTATCAGGCAGCAAAATCGGTAATTCAGGCTTTTAAGGGTTTGAATGCTAATATTTTGGTGCAAGAGTTTATTAAAGAGGCTGGAGGGGCTGATATTCGTTGTTTTGTGGTGGGAAATAAGGTGGTAGCGGCCATGAAAAGACAAGGTCCTGAGGGGGATTTTCGCTCTAATTTACATCGGGGGGGATGGGCAGAAAAAATTAAGCTTACCCCAGAGGAGAGAAGCACTGCTATTCGTTCGGCTAAGGCGATGGGTTTGCGGGTAGCTGGAGTGGATTTGTTGCGTTCTAATCATGGTCCTGTGGTAATGGAGGTTAACTCTTCCCCCGGTTTAGAAGGCATTGAAAAGGCTACTGCTGTGGATGTGGCGGATAAGATTATTGATTTTATCGAGAAAAATGTGGATGTGAAGACGCGCGATCGCATTCAAGTATAAGACAATAAAAAGTAGAATATCAATCATAAATAAAGTACCGTATCTAAATCAATATGAAAGTTAAAGCTGCGATCGCCCTTAATCCCAAACAACCCCTAACGATCGAAAATGTTGACCTTGAACCGCCCCAACCCGGGGAAGTATTAGTAGAAATAAAAGCCACAGGTATCTGTCACACCGATGCCTATACCCTCAGTGGATTAGACCCAGAAGGGCTATTTCCCACGATCTTAGGTCATGAAGGAGCGGGGGTAGTAGTAGAAGTGGGAAAGGGTGTCAAAAGCCTAAAAACGGGGGATCACGTTATTCCCTTATACGTTCCTGAATGTCGAGAATGTGATTACTGTCTTAGTTTTAAAACCAATCTCTGTCAAGCCATCCGTATTACCCAAGGAAAAGGATTAATGCCCAACGGCACAAGTCGATTTTCCTTTAATGGTGAAAAACTACATCATTACATGGGTACATCAACCTTTGCTAACTATACCGTAGTACCAGAAATTGCCCTCGCCAAAATTCGCCCTGATGCCCCCTTCGAGAAAGTTTGTTACATCGGTTGTGGTGTCACCACAGGAATTGGAGCCGTTATTAATACCGCCAAAGTAGAAGCGGGAGCCAACGTAGTTGTTTTCGGCTTAGGAGGCATTGGTTTAAATGTCATTCAAGCGGCCCGTATGGTTGGAGCTAATATGATTGTAGGTGTGGATATTAACCCAGAAAAAAAAGCCATTGCCGAAAAATTTGGCATGACTCACTTTGTTAATCCCCAAGAAGTAGAAGGGGATTTAGTACCCTACTTAGTAGATTTAACCAAAGGGGGAGCCGATTACAGCTTTGAGTGTATTGGTAATACAAAAGTGATGCGTCAAGCCCTAGAATGTTGCCATAAAGGTTGGGGTGTTTCTGTGGTGATTGGTGTGGCAGGGGCAGGGCAAGAAATTAGTACACGCCCTTTTCAATTAGTTACAGGTAGAGTCTGGAAAGGTTCAGCTTTTGGGGGAGCAAGGGGGCGTACTGATGTTCCTAAAATTGTCGATTGGTACATGGATGGCAAAATTAACATCGATGACTTAATTACCCATGTGATGCCCTTAGAACAAATAAACCACGCCTTCGACTTAATGCACGAGGGTAAATCAATTCGCAGTGTCGTTACATTTTAAGGATGACTCGCAAAATATCAAACAATCAAGAAAGTGTTAAGATACTTTAGAATTTAACTCTAATTTAATTTTAAAGACAAATCGATCGCTACTCCTATGCTAAAAAAATCTTTAAGTATTACTTGTAATAAATATTTAATATTAATCATTTCTACTTTATTCGCAACAACGACAAACTCTGTTTTCGCTTTATCACCGATTAATAGTTCTGAAATAATTATTGCTCAAGATACTCTTGATGCTGATGTTGATGAGGATATACCAAATATTAATCAACCCAATATTGTCGCTCCTATTAGTCAAACAGATACCCTTTTAAGTCTTCAAGGGGGGGAAAGATTGATGATGGAAGCCGAACAGGCAGTTAATCAGGGAAATTACTCTTTAGCAGAAACTAAGCTACAACAAGCAAGAAGAATTTTTAATCAGCTTTCTAATTTTTATTTGCAATTGGCCGATAGTTTTTCTGGCATTGATAATCGCATTACTGCCGATCAAAGAGCTGGTGCCCTTAGAACTGCTACCCTTAGGGATGAGGTAACTTATCAGTTAGCTTTAGTTCATCGAGCCCAGGAGAAGCCTGAGTTATCTGTACCCTTATTAATTCAAATTATTCGCTCTCAAAATCCTACGAGTGAATTAGGTCGTAAGTCTTATCAGCAGTTGTACGAGATTGGTTTTGTGAAAGTTCCTTTTGAGGGTACTAATCGTAATTGATCATAG
Organism: Cyanobacteria bacterium T3Sed10_376R1m; assembly: GCA_003566215.1. Taxonomy (GTDB): domain Bacteria; phylum Cyanobacteriota; class Cyanobacteriia; order Cyanobacteriales; family Cyanobacteriaceae; genus Cyanobacterium. The sequence continues at coordinate 2,507 of PXEJ01000237.1, forward strand.
ATGATGAGATGAAAGTCAATGCTATGGCATAATGTTTTTAACGGTAATTAAATCCGTGTGGCTATAGATGATTAATCTCCTGGTCATATTCATTAAATCACATTTAAATTAAATTTTATGGTCAGTTTGGAACAAGTTAAACAGACGATTAAGGCACAGATTCCTGATGCTCAGGTGTTAGTTAAGGATTTAACTGGGGGTGGGGATCATTTAGAGGCAATTGTTGTTTCTCGTCAATTTGAGGGGATAACAAGGGTTAAACAACATCAATTGGTTTATGGTGCTTTAAATGCGGAACTTAAGTCTGAGGCTATCCATGCCCTTGCTCTGAAAACTTTTACTCCTGAAGCATGGTCAACGGTTAGTAAATAGGCTACTTCTTTTTTCTCAACATTTTCCCTGTAAGGCTATCGGTTATACTGGTGGAAGTGTCAATCTTACTCATTTTCTATTGAATAATTTAATATGACTCCAGAATTAAAACAACGTCTTGATGAGATTGTGCAAAGTAGTGCGATCGTGGTATTCATGAAGGGCAATAAGCTAATGCCTCAATGTGGCTTTTCTAATAATGTGGTACAAATTTTAAATACTTTGGGTGTACCTTTTGAAACCGTTGATGTTCTTGCTGATTATGATATTCGTCAGGGTATTAAAGAGTATTCTAGTTGGCCAACTATTCCTCAGGTTTATGTGAATGGGGAGTTTGTGGGCGGTAGTGATATTCTGATTGAATTGTATCAGTCTGGAGAGTTACAGCAAATGGTTGAAGTTGCTTTAGCTTCCTAACAATGGCATACCCTGTGAGGGTGAAAAATATTTATATCACAAGAAGAGGAGATAAGATCATCTCCTTTTTTTTTAACTGCACTAATTTAATTTAAACATTTCAATCTTTAGAAAAGATTACAGTTTCAGGAAAAAGATAAAAAAAGATTCATGATAGTAATATCGCCCAAGTGAAAATCATAGTGGCTTTATTTCCAATAACTATCATAATGACGAATTATAATCCTTCCCTAAGTAAAAAAATTATATCTCATGAGATATTTATTAAATTATGTTGTCTGTGGCAAAAAACTGCCGAGAAACGGGATCTTAATTCTATTTTAATTTCTCAAGAAAATCTGATTAATCCAACAAATATTTTTAATAATTCCATTGAATTACATAATTTTCAGTTGATTGTTAATTCAAGTTTTAATGCTCTATTATTTGTTGAAAAACAAATTAATGATTTTTACTATCAAGTTACAATTACTTTTGTGAATGAAGAAATTGATCTTTTTTATCTCCAAATAAAAGCTTTACTTTCTTCTAAATTAAATAAAAAAATAGAATACTATTTAACTCTTAATCCTTCCCATAATTCTTTTAGTCAAGAGTTTATTTTTAATTTATTAAATATTTTTATCAATCCTTTTGATATTAAACAACAAGTTAATAATACATTAAATAATCAAAGTGCGATCGCAACTATACTTGATAACCGAATTAAACAAGAAAATATTTTACATAAGCTAACCCAAAAAATTCAAGATAATGTAGAACTTAATCCTATTATTCAAGAAACCCTTGAAGAAGTTCAAGATTTACTAAAAATAGATAGATTATTGATATATCAAATTAACGTACCATTAACCATCAATAATCAAATAGAGTTGACCGATATAGTCACCTATGAAACCGTAGCATCGGATAAAATATCTTCTGTGTTAAATTTTCAAGAAGACAATTGTTTTAAAACAGATAAAACAGAAAAAAAATATGTAGATGATTTTATTCTGGTAATTAATGATATTAATAACTGCAATCTAAATACTTGTTTAACACAAGTAATGAAAAAATTAGAGGTTAAATCTAAGATTGCTATTCCAGTAATAGTCAATCATCAATTATGGGGTTTATTAATTGCTCATCAATGTTTAAATAATAGAAACTGGAAAGAAGATGAGATTAAATTCTTAAAACATATTACTGAATATTTAGCAGTAGCAGTATATCAACATAACTATTATCAACAACTACAAGAACAAAAAAAAGCATTAGAAAAACAAATAGAAAAAAAAGCAAAACAATTACAAGATGCCTTAATTTTGGCCGAAGTAGCTCAACAATCAAAAACAGATTTTTTAGGTAGTATTAGTCATGAATTAAGGACACCTTTAACCTGTATCATTGGTTTATCAGGAACTTTGTTACATTGGTCAAAGGAAGATAATAAAAATCTTTTATCCCCAGAAAAAGAAAGTCGGTATTTAAAAATCATTCAAGAAAGTGGTAGAAAGCTATTACAATTAGTTAATAATATTCTTGATTTTGCTGAGATAGAATCAGGTAAATTTTTACTTAATATTGAACCAATCTCCTTAGAAAGTATTGCTCAAATGGTTTTACTTTACGGTTTAGAAATTGCAAAAAATAAAGAAGTTTTAGTTAAACTAGATTATCAAATAAATGATTCTTCAAATTTATTTTATGCTGATGGAGAAAGGCTATATCAGATATTACTTAATTTAGTTGACAATGCGATTAAGTTTACCACTACAGGAGGAGAAGTTACCTTAAGAATATGGAAAGAGAATAATCAAGCTATTTTTCAAGTTGAAGATACAGGAATAGGAATATATAAAGAACAAATTCCTTTATTATTTAAAAAGTTTCAACAGTTAGAAAACCATCGTACACGAACTAACCCGGGTACTGGTTTAGGGTTAGCTTTAACCAAGCATTTGGTAGAGTTACATGGGGGATTTATTGAGGTTGACTCTACC
>PXEJ01000072.1 GCA_003566215.1 Cyanobacteria bacterium T3Sed10_376R1m
ATATACTACAAATAATTTATGTAGAGATGCTTATTCAATGACTAGAAAAGACATCGGACAAAGAGCCATTCAAGTAGCTTCATTTAATAGTTATGAACGTGCTGAACAGTTCAGTCAATTTCTTCAGAAAAAAGTTGGTAGCGGTGAAGTGGGACAACCCAGTCGTATCGAAAAACCTCACCGTTAAAGGAGAAAACATAGAATTCGTGCAACTAAGGGCAATCTATGAATGTTTATCATTGTGATTAATTAGAAACACTCAAAGTACTAAAGGTTTTCCGCTACTTTGCCGATTTTGCACCTTCCCTAGCTTTACGTTGGGGAGGTTTTTTTCTGAAAAATAATAATAAATAATATTTCTATGGTGAAAACTAATGTAACCACCATGAAACAACTAGGAATTATCGCAGACTTGCCCGAGCTTTATCAGTGGGTCAAAAAACATCAACAGATAATGACCCCCACCATTAGCCGTTACGCTCAGGGGCGGAAGGAACTCTGGATTAAAAGGAAATGCTCATTGCAGAAAAACCCTGCAATATCCCAAGGCTATTTTGATAAACGCCTTTATCGTTTAGCTAATACTATTTTGCCCAATTTTGATATTGGGCTATTCCTTTATTACCCACCCCACACTCAGATTACCCCCCACAAAGACCACTTTGTGTTTAATAACGATGCGGTTCTCATTAATCTAGGAGATGCTATTTTTATTCATGATGGTAACGAATATCCCCTTACAGACGGGGCAGTATGGCAATTTAATTGTAAGATTACCCATGCCATTAAACCAGTCGATAAGAACAGATATAGCTTCATCTTCTGGACACTCAACCCATCATTCAGGAGGTAGCCAGTGCAAGTAATACCATGGGATGGCGTTATTGAGCGCCTGAAGCATCACCGACAACGTCTTAAACTATCAAAGGACGATTGTAAACTCATTATTGATTTTCGCTATAACAAAAAATTCTATCAGCTGAATGATGCTGAATTGATTGATTTTGGTAAATATTTGAATAGTCTTTCTCCCCTTAAACCTGATAAAAGGAAAAGAAAAGAAAGTAAATAAATAATAGTAACCATGGTGTAAATCAAGTAAATAGGTAATTACACCATGATTAGCTCCGTTGATTATAGTATCCAAGCAGAACGTCAAATCTACTCACGGGAGGAAGATAAAAGAGAAGAACAGTCTCAAGCATGGATGAGAGATGTTCAGTCTGAATTAGAACAACAATATGGGTATCAAGTACCTGAACACCAAGCCCTCCTATTGCTTATCAAACAAGATAAAATTCCCATGATTCAAAGCAATCTCGAAAACACTCTGAAAGAAATAGAGAAAATAGAAGATTGTTTATTTACGCTCTTAGCTAAGAAAAAGCAGTTTAAAAGAGAGTTATTTGAAGCTAAGGAAGATTTATCAAAATTTGACCAAAAGCTGAAAGATGCTCGGGAGGATCATGAGACACTTGAAGCCCATGCTGAAATGGAATACGAGCGTTTCATGATGGGCTACTAATTCCCACTTCCTAAAACTAAAAAGGAGAGAGTCTCATCACTTTCTCCTTATCATCAATCTTAAGAAACATATTACTATGAATTATAACACTCAATACCATCCATTTTTTAACAAAACTAACATCGTTAATTTTCTCGTCATCGATTACTCCGATATTGAGAGAATGTTCACGCTTCGTGACCGTTGCGTTATCCAGTTGGTTAATGGGCGATCGCACTCTATAAGATTTGAAGATTTAATCCCAGTCATGATGAGAGCGAGACATTCAAGAACCAAGGATTTAATAATTAAGCCTCATATTCATAAAGGTAATTATGGCATTTATTACGTTAGAAATCACTACAAAAACACTGAATATCAGGTAGCTATTAAAGGTGACAATCATCGCTGTACTTGTGAGGATTTTAAGGGGATTAATAGTTATGTCAATACTACCCCCAAGTTACCCTGTAAGCATATCTTAGCCACTAGAGAGTTTATTAAAAATTATGATTCATTATTAAAAGTGAAGTAGTCAGCGCACCCAGGGTTATTGATTAATTCTGGGTATTTTTTAATAAAAGTAAAAAATTAAAAAGGTAAACATCATGACTAAGAATCAAATTAAGGGCATCACTAACGAAATCAACAAAAAATTAGGCGATTATTCACTTTTAGATTCGCAATAGCGTTGATTGGGTTAATTTGGGTGGCGATATTTTTTGGTAATTTTGATACACTTGTTTGGGTTGCCATGTTGTTTTACATAGTAAAGAGAAGATATGGATACAAGGAATAAAGTAGGGTACAGATTAGATTCTTCAAGATTTTGTTCCAGTTTTTTTCTTTATCGGAGATTGAGTAAAGATTATGAATTTTTGCCTACTACTAATGAAATGATGATCCTTGCCAGTATGATTCATATTATGGTGAGAAGATTAGAAAAAATATACAGCAATATATAATTTCTAATCCTTCTTCAAACTTTTCAAACAGGTTCTGATTACAGTTTCTTACATTTAGACAAACGTAATTTCCAACTCCACATTTGCTAAACCTAAAACACTACCAATCCCCCCCTTCACTTTCCACTCTTTCAGCTTAACGCGTTGTTGAATTAGAGTCCAGACCGATGACCATAAATTTTGTATCCAGGGAATAAGATGTGTTGTGATCCAAGATGTCATGTTTTTTAATACTTGTGATGCTTGGTTTCTTTTGTTAGCATTGGCTGTTACAACTGACTGTAATAGTTTAGCAGTTGAATCTGCACATTGTATCTCTTTCATTAACTTTGTTACATTATCCATAACCGGTTCGTCTTCACTAGAAATCTCCTGGCTTATCTCTTGGACTGATTGCAGATTATTTTTAATGGTATCAAAATATTCCTGATATGCGTTTAGCTCAGTATATTCCTCTCGCTTAGTTTCATATTGTTCCTCAATTTCTGTAAGAAGACTAGAAGCGGCTGAATATAATATATCTTCAGTTGTCATTTATATTTCCTATTGTTTTTCTAATTATAGCAATTATCGTGGTTACGGAGTACAAAAAGATCCCTCTAAATCGCCCTTAATAAGGGGGACTTGAGAAGAATAAATGTATCTCATAATTATAAAAAATGCTATATTTTTTTAATAATCACACAACTATATATTAGACTCTAAAAGATAGTTACATCTTATTTATAAATAGCAATAAAATATTTCTTAAACAGTATGTTTTTGTTCTTGATTAGTGTGCGATCGCCTTCAAAGAAGAAAAGATAAAAGGAAAGAAAAAAAAGTAAATTAATAATATTCCTACAGTGTAAACAAATTTAAAAAAGATACACTGTCATGGCTGTTCGCTCTACCCAGAAACGGAAATCATCAAAGAAATCGGCAGTGGACTCAACTACCGCCGACAAAAATTTAAAGCCGTTTTGGGGAGAATTATGTCAGGAGATGTCCAACGACTTGTGGTCGCTCACAAAGATAGATTGGCAAGATTTGGTTTCGACTTATTCGAGTTCCTATGTGAGTCCAACTCTTGCGAACTCGTGGTTTGCAACAACTCAAGTCTCTCTCCTGAAAGAGAAATGGTGGAAGACATATTGGCAATCGTTCACGTCTTCTCTTGCCGACTATACGGACTACGCAAGTACAAAAAGCAAATCAAGGAAGATTCAAGTCTATCCTCAAAAAGAGCTTAGGACAGTTTGGCGAGAGTGGTTATCCGCATCACGTTATTGTTATAACAAAGCGATGGCAACCCTCAGAGACAAGTATGTAGCAAAAGAGAAACTTCCCTCTGCTTATGACTTAAGAAAAATGGTTATGAAGGACTTGCCTGAATGGGTAAATAATTCGCCTTACAACTTAAGAGGAGCTTCTGTTATTGATGCCCATAGAGCTTTTAAGACCACTGATGGTTATAACAAAAAGACTCCTAAGTTTCGTAGTTGTCGCTCTCCTGTTAAGTCGTTTAAGTTGCAAAAACCAAACTGGAAACAAGGGGTTACGTATCCAACGCACAAGACTTTAGACGGGATAAAATTAGCTACTTTAGCAGTTAATTCTTCTGAAGAATTACCCCTAGAAATGCCCAGTGATTTCTCTATAGTCTTAGACCGTGGCAGGTGGTTTATCACCTACACATTGAAAGAAAAGACAGAGCATATTAAGTCTTGTGAAAAACCTATTTTCAGTGACAGTGGGGTGCGTTGTTTTCAGACCTTGTTCGACGGTAATAATATTATTGAAATCGGCAAGGATTCCATTTCTAGGATTATTGTCCTCTGTAAGCGTTTGGATTCAATACTTTCACAAGTCGCCAAAGCTACAGGACGCAAGGAGAAAAGGAATAGGTTTAACCTAAGAAAGAAAGCAGAACGCCTACGAATAAAGATAAGGAACTTAGTAGATGAGTGCCACAAAAAAACCGCTTGTTGGTTGACCAAAAATTATACTGATATTTTCATTCCTACTTTTGAAAGTAGTCAGATGGTCAAAAAAACTAAGCGGAAATTGAACAGTAAAACGGCTAGAAATATGCTTACGTGGAGTCATTATCGATTCGAGCAAACATTAAAATTTCACTGCCAAAAACGTGGGGTTAGGTTGCACTTAATAACCGAAGAATATACCTCCAAAACTTGTTCTAAATGTGGTCATATTCACTCTAAACTAGGTAGTAATAAGCACTTTAAATGTCCTGATTGTGGACATAGCATCCCACGGGATTTTAACGGAGCAATAAATATTGCCCTCAAAACCCTTTCTTTTGAGAAAGGTCGGCTAGATAATGCCGAATTACACGATGCTTGTTCATAGTTTCTATAAACTTTTAACAAACATTGGGTTTAAACCTATCTGGAAAGAGTTTAAGGCAGAGTACGAAAGAACATTTGGTACTTTGGAAGAACGTAAGTATCCATTAAAGGTTTTGTTGGAATATGCCCAGACAATGTTGGGTAAATCGCTTAATGACTTACTGATGGACAGTAAAATTAGTTGGGCAAGAAGAAATCAGCAGGAGCAAGAAGAAAATAACTAATAATCACGGGGGAGAAAACCCCCTTTTTTTGTACAAATTTAGTTATTGATAGGAGTATCCGAAGATGAGAGAAAGAACCAATCCCTTCGAGCATTGGAAACAACGTAGAGATCCAAGCAGATGTTGGCACGGTTTAATACGTCTGCCCAAGTTCCAATTACGTGACCTTGGCTATCTAAGATAGACTGGTTGAAGTTGAAACCGTTTAAG
>PXEJ01000122.1 GCA_003566215.1 Cyanobacteria bacterium T3Sed10_376R1m
TGCTCAGGTGGCTGTTTGTTGGCAGAAACTTGAGGAGTGGGATAAGGCTGGGGAGGTTTGGCAAGAAATAGAGGAATGGGAAAAAGCTGGAGAGGCTTGGTTAAAGGAAGGGAAAATGGAAAAGGCGGCTCTATGTTATCAAGAAGGAGAGTTGTGGCAGTTGGCTGAAAATTTATGGAGAGAGTTGGCTAATTGGGAGGGGGTTGCTTTATGTTGTGAGAAACAGGGGCAATGGGATAAGGTTGCTGGTGCTTATATGGAGTTACAACGGTGGGAAGTGGCTGCACAAATTTATGAGGATATTTCTTGTTATCCTCAAGGGGAGGATTGTTGGCGTAAGGCTGAAAATTGGCAAAAAGTTGCACTTATTTGTCAGCAACAACAAAAATGGGATAAGGCTGGGGAGGCTTGGGAGTTGATTGAAGATTGGGAGTCGGCTGGTTTGGCTTACCAAAAGGCTGAAAATTGGCAAAAGGCTTTTGATTGTTGGCAGGTTATGGAAAATTATGGGAGAAGTGCGATCGCCCTTGAACAGTTACAAGAATACTACAAAGCTGGACAAGCATGGTTAAAAACTGATGTAGAAAATAAATTGGAAAAAGCAGCTCTAAATTATGAACAAGGATTGTATTGGGAGTTAGCCGAAAAATGTTGGCGTGATATACCCTTATGGGATAAAGTCGCCTATTGTTGTGAACAACAAGGAGAAGAAAAATGGGAATTAGCCGTTGAATCATGGCTCAAAGCAGGAAAAAAAGTTAAAGCCGCTAACCTGTTACGAAAAATGGGCCGATGGAAACAGGCAGCTTTTACCCTAACAAAATAGAATAGATTTCAAGTATTTAGGCTTTGCTGAAAAAAACGGTAAAATAAACCAAGATAAAAAATTGCTATGTTGCGAAAATTAAAATTATGATAGTTAAATCCACCACAAGACACATCAGAATCTACTCAGCAGAGATAAAGAATAATGAAATAGTACCTTCTGATAAAGTACTTACCTTAGATGTTGACCCCGATAACGAATTTAACTGGGAAGAAGTTTCCTTGCAAAAAGTCTATCGTAAATTTGATGATTTAGTTGAAGATTATAGCGGACAAGATTTAACTGATTATAATTTAAGTCGCATTGCCTCGAACTTAGAAGGTTTAATTCGTAGTCTGCTTAATGACGGTGAAATCTCCTATAACCTTAACGCTAGGGTATTAAACTATAGCATGGGCTTACCCCGCATAGATACCCCTGAAAGCGAAGGAAAATACCAATTAGCAGATAAATAAAAACATTTTAGTTAATCCCACACCGATTTATTTCATGTTTAGGGTGGGATTTTTGTCTAAATAGTCGCAACTAAACTATTGTCATTCCATTCAAGACTATCATTAATACCATTGCCATCATGATAGGCGGCTAGTAAAACTTCACTGGTTTTACCCCATACAATTTTACCATCATAACTAAGGGCGATCGCACCTAAATCTCGTTTATTATCATGGGCTTCCGCCATAGACTTCTCCATCGCCTCCACCAAAGATAAACCATCCGTAGTTCGAATAACAACCTTAGCCGCCAAACACTCATCAATAATATCTTCACCAATTCCCGTACAACTAACCCCCGCAAAAGAATTAGCATAATTTCCCGCCGGCATCGCCGAATCACTTACCCTACCAATACGCTCTAATCCTTTACCCCCCGTAGAAGTAGCCGCACTAATTCTACCCTCCATATCTAAAGCCACAACCCCAATAGTACCCCGTCTAGCATTTTCATTTTCCGCCACAACCCCAGCCATTTTACGGCTAAAATTATCCTTTCTCTCCTCTATCCACTCATGTAAACGCAAATCCGTGAGAGGATCATATATCGGTAAATTTAACTCCCTCAATAACTCCGCACTACCATAATCAGATAAAACCCTATCTTCCTCATCTTGCAAAGTTTTTGCCAAATCAATGGGATTTTTGACACGGGAAACATTAATAATGCCACTAAAACGCTGTTTTTTCCCATCCATTAAAGACGCACTCATGCGGATTTGTCCATCGGACTGTAGTACAGAACCAGTACCAGCATTAAAACGGGGATTATTTTCCAACAACTGACACCCAAGAATTACCGCCTCATTAGCACTTTTACCATCCAAGAGTAATTGATAGACTTGGGCCACAATTTCATGTAAAGATTGACGTACAGCATCTAATCCTCCTTTACCTTTTAACGAACTACCAGCACCACCATGAATAATTAATTTAGGAGAACTTTGATTTGACATTTTAGATATAATTACAAGAACTTACTAACTTAATATTTTATCGGTTCTTGTTACATAGTCCCATCACCAAAATCAAATATTATCAAATGCTGATTCCATCCCCCACCACAATCTGCTTAAGAGTAGTAAAAGTTTCCAAACTAATCAAACCCCTACGATGTCCTTTTTGGTTAGAAACCCCTAAAAATACCGAATTACTACCCTGTAAATAACGATAAAAACGAGGAGAAGAATTAATATAGACCAAAGCACTATCAGCTTCCATCGCAAAAACTCGACCCTCTTGATAAGAATCCGTTACCAAACAATTAGCATGACCACTACTATACTCATTAATCCATGCGATCGCACTTCCTAAATCCTCCGTACGTCGAAAAGCCACAGTTTTCGTCAAAAACGGCTCACTCCAAAAAGATTCACTAATAGGACTCAAATAGTCCGCAAACTCTTCCACCAAAGAAGAATCTCCCTTTAAAACAAAATTCTGTTCCTGAAGATGACTAAAAAGCCGAGTAATAGAAGTAGATTTTTGTTGACTATTAATTAAAACCTTCTCAATCGCATTAACAGGATCAGGTTGACTTTCATGACTATCAACAATCACTGATTTTACCAAATCAAGATCACTAGATACAGACCAATATAAATAACAATTACCCATAGCCGACTTCAAAACCGGAGCCGTAGCCATTTGCATCACCTGTTGAATCATACTAGGTCGCCCATAGGGAATAATCAAATTAAGATATTGATCCTCCGTAATTAAATCTTGGATAGAATAACCCTGTTCTGAAGGTAAAAACTCCAAACAACCCTCAGGAAAATCCGCATCCTCCAACGCAACCTGTAGCACCTGAGAAATAATAGTATTAGTATTACTCGATTCACTCCCCCCCCGTAAAATTAAACTATTACCAGTTTTAATAGTTAAACCAGCCGCAATAATAGCCAATTCAGGTAAAGCCTCATAAACCAAAGCAATTACCCCTAAAGGCATTAATTGAGAATAATTTTGAGAATATGTAACCTGATAAGGAGCATTAATAACCTTTTGAAAAGGATCAGGTAACTCCGCCAAAGTTTTGAGAATTTCTACCGCTGCCCGTAATCTTTCAGGGGTTAACTTCAACCAATCTAAAATCAAATCAGGTACAGACATTTCCCGACTAACTTCCAAATCAAGAGTATTTGCTTGTAAAATATCATCAAAACATTCCTCTAATTTTTCCGCCATCAAAGACACCGCTAACGAGCGCTCAGTACCTTTAATTTTGCCCATCTTCAAGAATGCCTGATGTGCTTTTTTAACCCTTGTGTCAATTGATTCAGTCATGGAATTACTATTCTATATACCTAAGAAAACTAATATCTATATGCTAGTAGCAAAAAAATAAATATCGAAAAAGTGATCATCATTATCCCCAATATCCAGAGAATTAAACTACTAATAGCAAATGTTAACAGTATAGAAATAATACCAAGATTAAACCATAAGAAAAAAAATAAAACACTTTTAGGAATTGCCTTGCGCCATAACACCCAATTTTTGCCATTCCAACGCCATTTTCTCGGATAAGGAGAAACATTGACTAACTGTTCAAGATATTCTCCTGTTTCATCAACCACAAAAATTTGTTGGCATTTATCACATCCCATAGCCTCAGTTAAAGTAATGGACTTTAACATTCCCTTTCGGTGGCAAGGACAAGGATATTCAGTATTTAAGTCAATGGCATTATCTTTATGGGAAAACACTTAAGCCCCTCTCCTCAATTAATAATTAAATAATTAAAAATAGCGTGTAACTAGCTTTTCTCCTAAGAGCCCACATCAGTTAAGATATTTTCCTCCTCATCAAAAGAAGGAACATAATCATCCTTAGACTTTGAGGAAACAAAAGAGAAATTAAAAGGTTCATGCAACAACATATATAAACAAGGAATCAAAAATAAAGTTAATAAAGTTGCTAAAGATAAACCCCAAAATACAACAATTCCTAAAGGTTGCAAAAATTCTCCCCCATCCCCTGCCCCTAAAGCCAAAGGATACATCCCCAATACCGTAGTAATGGTGGTCATCATAATCGGGCGCAACCTTTGAGATGCCGCTTTTATCACACAATCACGGCGACTAGGTTGACCAATAGTCCGATCGCTTTTTTGCTCCTCATACAGTTGATTTGCCAACTCCACCATCACAATGGCGTTATTGACCACAATACCCACTAACAAAATTGCCCCGACAATTACCGTTGCTCCTACTGGGGTGTTAGTAAAATATAAACCGTAAATACCTCCAGACAATGCCAAGGGCAAGGTAAACATAATTACTAAAGGATCAATTAAGGAGTTATATTGTACCGCCATTACTACAAAAACAAGGAAACCGGCTAATCCTCCGAGAATAGGTAAAGAAGATTGTAATTCATCATTACTTTCTTTAGCATAACTGGGTAAAATTCTGATACCTTCAGGTAAATTGACATTATTAGTAATATTTTCAATTTCTTCTAGGGCAGAACCTAAATTTGCCCCCTGGACTAAATTACCAGTGATAATATAAACTTGTCTTTGGTTAATACGTCTGATCTCCGTAGGTGCTGCCCCGGTTTCAATGGTTGCCACTTCCCCTAGACGAATTAAACGATTGTCATTGGTAAATATAGGAATATCCCTAAGATCATTAATATTATTTACCCGGTTAGAATCTAATTGTACTCGAATATCAACTAAGCGAGTTCCCCTTTGTAGTTGAGTCGGAGTAACACCGCTGACGGAGGTACGCAAAGAGTTAGTAAAGTCTTGGATAGTTAAGTTAAAATCTGCTAACCTAACGGGATTAGGGCGAATAATTACTTCTGGTTGACGAGGGTCACTATCAGGGGTAAAGTCCGATAAAGTGGCTTCTTGATCTAAAATATCCACAATTCTTGCCCCGGCTTCTTCTAGGGTATTTTGATCGCTTCCTTGTAA
>PXEJ01000073.1 GCA_003566215.1 Cyanobacteria bacterium T3Sed10_376R1m
AACTGCGAACAACATCGTTCCTTTTGCTCGTAAAGCCGCTCCTGTAGCTGCCTAAGACCAAAAAACTTGGTTCGAGCGCTTATAGTGTGACTCCGTTAAACATTATAGGCAACCCTTAACGGATGCCCTCTTGTACTGTTTCTAGTCAGTTATAGAGTTAAGATAATACTGGAAAATCCTGTCATCAGGGATAATTGGTGATTCCCGCTCTGCGGAATAAAAGGGCTAAACCTGTGAATGAGCGATAAGTAAATAGCCGATTTGGACAGCAGTTCGACTCTGCTCAGTTCCATAGAAGAAAGAGGTGTGAAAATACATCTCTTTTTTTGTCTGAATACCGATAATCTACGGGAGATATGTTTCCTATTCTAATGGGGTATGGTAAATTAGGAATAATAATAAATACGTTTAAATATGAGCAAATCATTCTCCAAAATTATTTTCTCCACAGGATTTTTATTTGCTGGTATCGGTTTTGGATTATGGGGGACAAGACAATTTCGCTCCCCGGAAAAAGTTAGTCCTCATTTTCCTTCAGAAAATTATATTTTGCCTATTCTTGATGAGGAGGTAAAGGAAAAAACAGATATTGAAAGTCATGGAAATTTTAATTTTATTGCTTCAGCAGTAAAACAAGTCGGTCCTGCGGTAGTTAGAATCAATGCGGCTCGTCAAGTTAGTTTGAATATTCCTGAGGAATTTAAGAATCCTTTTTTTGATAATTTTTTTGGTTCTCAACTTCCTAATCAACAAGAAGAAACGGGTACAGGTTCTGGTTTTATTTTTCAAGATGATGGTTTAATTATGACTAATGCCCATGTGATTGAGGGCTCGAATATTGTTACGGTGGCTCTGCGTGATGGACGTATGTTTGATGGGGAAGTTTTGGGAATTGACACAATGACTGATGTGGCGGTGGTAAAAATTGATGCGAAAAATTTGCCAACGGTAATTTTAGGAAATAGTAAGGATTTAATTACGGGGGATTGGGCGATCGCAATTGGTAATCCATTAGGATTAGATAACACAGTCACCGCAGGGATTGTAAGTGCCTTAGGGCGATCGAGTAGTGAAGTCGGTATCCCAGATAAGAGAGTGCGTTTTATTCAAACTGATGCCGCCATCAACCCGGGTAACTCAGGGGGACCTTTACTCAACTCTAAAGGGGAAGTGATTGGGGTAAATACTGCCATTCGTGCTGATGCTCAAGGCTTAGGGTTTGCGATTCCCATAGAAACGGCTAAGCGCATATCTAATCAACTATCAACCAAGGGAAAAGCCGAACATCCTTACTTAGGGATTCAAATGATTACCCTAAATCAAAATACTATCAAAAACCTTGATACTAATATATCATCAGCCCACAGAGACAAAGAAGGAGTTTTAGTTATTTCCGTAGTACCAAACTCCCCCGCTCAAAAAAGTGGTTTTCAATCTGGAGATTTAATAACAAAAGTAGGACAAACCAATGTAATTCATAGTGTGCAGGTACAAGAAGAGGTAGAATCGAGTGTGATTGGTCAGCCTTTACAAGTAACAATACATCGTCAACAAGAAATTATGGTGATTGACATAATTCCTGAGGAATTTCCTCAATAATTAAGATTATTAACGGTTAACTAGACATTGTTTTTTATCTTCTTCTACCTTGGTGGCTAACCAATGGGGAATTCCTAAAACTGCGTCAGTGTATAACCTTTCAAATTCTCGCTCAAAATGGACTGCAATACTAGGATTTTCTATGACTAAAAGGGCTTCATCGTTATTATAATTGGCAGCTTGTGACCAATTGTGAGAGCCTGTAATCACAATACGATTGTCTATGATGGCAAATTTATGATGTAATTTATCTCCTCTGGGTATATTGGGTATCCCCACTGTGTTGATAGGATTTGTCCACGGGTTATTGTCTGGGTCATATTGACAGTCTCGACTTAGCTCTAAACCGAGTAAATCCAACCCTTCGCTATAGTATCGATAAGCAAAACCGGGGTCAATTAATGCTCTTATATTTACTCCTTGTAAATGACGTTTTTCTAATTGATTGGAAATAGGTTGTTTACTAAAGACAAATAGGGCTAAATCTACTGAATTATTAGCTTTTTTTAGGGTATTTACAATTAAACCGTTAGTGCTGTTTTCCCATTCTATTCTTCTAGAAGTTGGAGAAAATTTAACGGTTATTTTACTATCTCCAATGGTTAATGTTTGATCAGGGCGAAAGGGTTTTTGTAGTCCAAATAAGCTATCTTTTTTATTTCCTACTCCATCTCCCCACATATAGTTGAATTCTTGTTTAAAAATGTTGGCTAAAGCTATATTTTTGATGACTAAAAGATGATTAGCATTACCTCTAGTTTCTTCATCTCCTATATCTCCATGAATACCACTCAGGGTAAAATTTGCTGATCCTGTAATTACTTTTTGATTATCAATTATGATAAATTTATGGTGCATTAAGCCACTACCTTTACTCCCATCTTCTGTATCATCAATTATTGGTATTTTATTTTTTTTCAAAATAGCTAAACCATGATCTTGATTAAGTTGATTTAGGCTTAAATTATAGTTATTTTCGACGATTACTCTTACTTTTTTTCCTGCTTGATGTTGAAGTGCGATCGCCCTTGCGAGATTAGGTAAATTAATATCTTGAATAGCAATATCGATGGTATTCTGAGCAGAATTAATCTCATTGATGATTATTTCTTCAAGGTTATCTCCAGCCCTTGTAATGGGGCGATAGGGTTCGGTATATTGAGCCCCTTCGGCTTGATTTTGATTAAAATAAACTTGGATTAAGTCATTTTGAGGCAAAGGAGGAAGTTGACTAACTTGAACTGGTTTTTGACAACCTTTGAAAATAATAATAAAACCAATAATGATACCTACTATTAAGTAGTAATTTTTTTTGATCATATTTTATTAATTTATTGATATTAAACAATTTACACAAAAATATAGTAATTCTAAATTTTATCTATGTCTAAATTACCAAAAATTGACCGCCAAAGAGAACATCAAGCAAATGAACGCACATTTTTAGCATGGTTACGTACTTCGATTGCCTTAATTGGTTTTGGTTTTGCTTTGACAAGATTTGGTATTTTTTTACGACAATTAGAAATGTCTTTGATGAGGGAATATAACCGAGATATTTTTTTGAACTCAGAAAATTTAGGAATTTTATTAGTAATATTAGGAATTTTAGTTATTATTGTTGCTTTGTTGAATTATAACCGAACTTTTTGGCAAATTGAAAAAGGAGATTTTCAACCAAATCGTTTATTAGTAATAATTACCGCTATTTTAGTAATGATTGTAGGAGTTTTGAGTTTAACTTTAATGATTCGCCGTAATCCATTACCAACTTTTACTCCTTCTTCTCCACAACGAAATGTTGATTAATTTTTTAACTTAGTATCGAAAGAAGTCCCGTGGCTAGTTTTTGATAAAAAAATAGTTAAAAGCACAAAATTACAGATACTACACCCAGAGAAGAAAATCTCAGAATTGTCAATTATCTTCATCATGGCACTTTTTTAGTAAAGCCTAATTAAAATAGGGTTTTACATAATTGATGCCCTTATTTAAATAAAATTCTGTAAAATAATCGAGATAATTTTCTTTGATTATTTCAAAAGATTTTTCCATTCTTTCTTGACCATAAATTAAAAACTGGGCTGTAGAAAGAGCATAAAATTCTTCTTCTTTTCCTTCTACATTATTTTTAAACGCATCTATATATAAATCTCTGCCCTCATCAATTAAATTTTGCATTTGAGAAGAAAATTTGACTGATTCACCGTTAGCTAGAGGTATTTCTTTATTTTTGATAGAAGACATAGACAACTTCATACATTTTCTAGTTTGTTCGGGGGATAAACACTCTTTATCCTGTCGGCGATAAGCCCACTGAGTACAACCGTTGGTAACTTCTAATGCCCTTAATAAGGATAGTTTATCTAAGTCTTGGGGATTTATTTTTTCCCAAATTTCCAGGTGAAATAATACCCGATTTTTAAATAGTTCAAAGTCTTTTTGAAAATAAGATTTTAATTCTCCTATTTCTGCTAGTTTATCCCAGTTAATTTCCATATTTATTTAAGAGTTTAATTATATTTTTAGCTTCCTGATGGGAAGTTTCATTTCTTAAAAAAAAGATTTAGTTGGGTAAATCAGTAAAAACCCGATCGCCCGGCAATAATCCAGATAAAATTTGAGTTTGATCTTCTACTGTTAAACCAATAGTAACAGGTTTAAATTGAGGCTCGTTATTTTCATCGGGAATCATCACCCCAGTTTGTCCATCTTCGGTGACAATAGCAACG
Organism: Cyanobacteria bacterium T3Sed10_376R1m; assembly: GCA_003566215.1. Taxonomy (GTDB): domain Bacteria; phylum Cyanobacteriota; class Cyanobacteriia; order Cyanobacteriales; family Cyanobacteriaceae; genus Cyanobacterium. Next base: position 4,332 of record PXEJ01000073.1, read on the forward strand.
GTAGGCACAGTCAAAGTTCGCTCTAACTCTTGCCCGAAAAAGGTTACTTCCACATTCATACGGGAGAGCAGTTGACTTTCTCCTTCTAAAATAGCAATGGTGACTTCAAAAGAGGTTACATTTTGCTCGACAATTGCTTCTGGGGCAACACGTTTTACTACCCCCTCAAATACTTGATCCGGATAGGCATCGGCGACAATTTCTACAGGTTGCCCTATACCTATTTCCCTCAAATCGATTTCTGGTACTTTGGCGACAATTTCTAAACCTTTGGCAAGGGCAATGATAGAACTTGAGGTGGCTGAAGTGGTAGTGGATGCGGAGGTGGTGGGGGTGACAAAAGCTCCTTCAGAGGCAAATTTTTGGGTTACAATACCGTCAAAGGGGGCGGTGATAAATGTATCCTCAAATTGAATTTCAGCTATTTTTAGCCCTGCTTCTTGGGCTTGTATATTGGCTTTTAGTCTTTCTATTTCTGCCCCTGCCCTAGCTTGTCTTTCGGCGATGGAGGCTTGTATTTCAGCAACGGAAGCTTCTAGTCTAGCTATTTCTGGTTCGGCGGTAGTTTCTACTTCTTGAATTCGTTGTACTATTTCTTGTATTCTGGCTTGGGCGACTAAATATTCGTTGGCGAATTGATCAAATGCGTCTTGGGAAATTACCCCTTCTTCTAATAGGGCTTGATTTCTTTGTACTTGATTTTCGGCTAGTCTTAGTCTTGATTCTGATTCCCTAAGTTGCGATCGCAATTGTTCTGACCTTGACGGGATACGTCTTCTCGACTCTTCTAACTGTGCTACCCCTTGAGCCAATCTTGTTTGTAATACTTGTACATCAGCATTTGCCCTAATCTCTGCTTCTTGGATACTGGCTTGGGCTTCAGTCAATCTAGCTTGGGCTTGAGC
>PXEJ01000387.1 GCA_003566215.1 Cyanobacteria bacterium T3Sed10_376R1m
AAAGCCACTAAACCAGAACCAGCGGGGAAAGAAATGCCCAAGGGGAAACGGGTATGGGAATCGCCTCCAGTACCCACGGTGTCGGGTAATAACATACGGTTTAACCAAGAGTGAATGATGCCATCCCCTGGTTTGAGGGCAACACCGCCACGGGTAGCAAAAAAGTCTGGTAAGTCTTTGTGGGTTTTGATGTCCACGGGTTTGGGATAGGCGGCGGTATGGCAGAAGGTTTGCAAGGTTAAATCGGCGTTGAAACCTAAACAGATTTATATTTTTTGTTTCACAATATTAAATATCCTCTATCTAAACCCTGTTCTAATCCTTTTTCCCAATCAGTAGTTAAATGTTTTCTAACTGTTTCAAACAAATGAATGACAACATCATCATAAATAGGATTCTTTACATAACTTTCAATATAACGAAATTCTCGGTCTGTATTTTTCTGTTTTCTGAGAACATAAATTTGATCAACTTTAAATTTTTGTAAATTAATAGAATCTGTTAATTTAAGCCATTCAGCAACAATCATATAAATGGCATTGGGATTGCGTAATTTTAACTGTTCTGCTGCACTAGAAGCACCCTCTAACATAGTTTTATCTAAGTAAGTTTTACACTCAATTGCTACTGCTGGTATTTGAAAATGATGAGTTTCTATTTGTTCACTACCAAGACAAGTAAAATCGGCTTTAATATCTGTACCGATCACAAAATCATGATCCTTCGTTTCTAATTTTACGTTAGGTTTTGTTACCATTTCTTGATAAGAACTAGGACGAAAAAATATATCTTTAAATGTATTTCCTTTTCCTAACAAAGCGGATCGAGAAATATCATAAACTAAATCTCTAAATAGATAGAAAACAAATTCTTCTAACACTGAAGAATGTAAATTTGAACGAGAATCAAATTTTTCTGCATATTTTTGTATATCTAAAAAATCTTTATAAATATTAAGTAATTTAACTCTGCGTTTGATAATTTTAATATCTTGATCTGTTGATTGTACAAAAGCTCCTCTTAATTTTTCATTAATTCTTTTCCATTTATCATATTGAATGCGAATTTCTTGTAGGAACTGTCGAGATTCAGGATCAATATATTTAGTCTTATGAAGTTCTTTTTGTCTTAAATTATCCCCATGAACATACATAATTAATACCTCTTAAATTTAGATTTGTTGCAATAAATTTTCGGCGATTGCTTTAGCTAATAAAGGAGGAACTGCATTTCCGATTTGATTATATTGACAAAGGTATTTTTCATCAAATCTACCTTCTCTTTGTAATAATTTTTGACTAACAACTGTGGGTTTTCCTTTAAAAATATACCAATCGGGAAAAGATTGGATTCTCGCACCTTCTCTAGCCGTAAAATTTCGGTGTTGATAGGGATGAACAAAATTAGCATAAAAAGAAGCAGGTATAGTATGACATGGTTTATCTGGGTGCATTCTTCGACTATTTTGGTCATAAATTTTATCAGAAATTACTCCTTGATTATTTCTTTTAAATGGTTTCAAATGCTCAGGAATATTAGCTAAAGAATCACCATGAGACATCAAAGAAAAACGCTCCACAGTACGTTTAGAATGTTTCATTGCTACATGATTATAAACCTTTGGTGAACCTAAACGCATTTGTATTTGATATTCGTGATTAGCAGGTTTTGTGTAATCCATTTCTTCTGCACCTTCTCTAGCAGAAATTTCAGGTAAATCGGTGATCGCATCCCATAATGTAGGGCATTTTTTTAGGGTCGTTTTAAAAATGGGTAATATTTCTGAATCAACATAATGAGTAGGCTCAGGAAATGGCTGTTTTAGAGGATGAATTGAACCAATAATAAATAGTCTTTTTCTAATTTGAGGAATACCGAAATTTGTTGCTTCTAAAATATTAGAATACACTTTGTAGCCTAATTCTTGTAAATTTTGAAAAATCAGATCGATAATTAATTGTTTATCGTGATTTTTAGCTTTTAATAAGTTAGGTACATTTTCAATAATTAAATATTCTGGTTTAAATAGTTTTATAACTCTGATAAATTCAGAAAATAACGAGTTACGATGATCATTAGGATCACCAGCATTTTTAGTACAAATAGAAAAACCTTGACAGGGAAGCCCACCTAAAATTATATTAGGTGATTCAGAATCAAATATTTCTAATAAATTAGCATCAGTAATATTTTCTATTTTCTCAGTAATGACTTTAGCCATTGTATGATTAAAAGCAAAAGTTTCTGATGCCCATTTGTCTTGTTCAATTGCTCCTACAATATCATATCCTGCCAGTTTAAATCCTAAACTAAAACCTCCAGCACCTGCAAATAAATCTAAAACTTTAAGTTGATTATTGTTCATTATTTTATTTCTATAAAGTCTTGTGTTCTCAAGATAAAATAAAGTTATTTACTATTCTGTAGGTAAATTTTTCAAAGGATGAGATTTTAAATATTTAATCAGTGAATCTGGATCAATTTGATTATCTTTATATACTTGAATAGCCCGTTTTCGCCATTCAATATCGGCTTCACCAGAAAAACTACTTCTTAACTCTCGAATAACGCTAACAGCTTTTAATGTCCAATCTTTAAAATCTTTTAAATCCCAATAACAAACATCTTGTACATGAGGTGAAGCACCTTGTTTAACTTTTCGAGAAGGGGTAATCATAATTGGGATAATTATTGCTGATTCACTAACAATATTTTTGTCTTTAATCCAATTTGGATGTGATGCCGCTTGTCTAACCTTAATAGCTCCTAAAGCAGTTTCTTTATTACCACTTGAATGATCTTCAAATACAAAACATAGATTGTCAATAGTCCACCAAGGATCTGGATCTGCATCTCCATTAGCATTACCAGCTTTATAACCTAATAATTTGCCTAACTGTACATGAGCTTTTTCAAACGCTGTAGATAACTTGTGTTTTTCTTGTGAATTTATGTTAGATGGCATATCTTTATTTATATTGTCAATGATATATTGGACTTCTTGTTCAAATTTTCTACTATTAGCAAGACCAAATTTAGTTAATTGCTGTTCTAAATTCTCTATTAAGTAATTTAATCTTTCACTTTCTTGAGTGACATCATTATTCTGAGCATTTAATTTTGAAAGTTTAATGAACCAGTTAACTTCAGGCGCAATAATAGAAGCATTTTTAAAGAATTTTCTAGCTTTACTCTCCAAAGCCGTTAAATCATCTTTTGCTCCAAGCCATGCAGCACTTCCTGCAAGATAATTCCAAAAAGCTCTATAACCTTTAACATCATCATCACTAAGAGATGTTAATACTGACTCACATTTAGTTACTGCTTGTTCATAATTTTTGTTCCAAATAGCATATTGATAATTTACTTCACTAGCTACTACTTCTCTTAATTTATCAATTCCTGGTAATTTTTCTTGTGGTAACAGATTTCTCCCTCGTACAATCTCCTCATCTGCACTATTCCAATCCCCACTATGTTCTAAAAAAATCTTTAAATTTTCAATAAAATCTTCACAATTAATGTCTTTTGATTGCTCATAACCAAATTCAATTTCTGCTTGTAATTCTGGATGTAAAAATTTTCGTTTTTCAGGAGCAAGTATTTTTGACAAATAGTCACCAAGAATAATAATTGCTGAATAGTCAGTAGCAGATCTTGTACATCGTCCTAATGCTTGTACCACTCTAGTTAAAATACGATCAGTTAATAAAATGCCAGCAGCTAAACGAGTAACAAGGAATTTTTCTTGAAGATTAGTAGCTCGTTGTAAATCTTTAATAATTAAAAGACGACATTCATCAGCCACTAAATCGATACCATCATATCTATTAGCAACAATGGCAACTGCTTGATCCGTTTTAATAAACTCTTCCTTTGATTTTTCCAGTTGTGTAGCATCAAAAATTTGATATGTTTCTTGTTCTATTAACTTCTTAAACTCATCAGCTTGAGGTTTATCAGGAGTCAAAACTAAAGTTCTGGGAGTTTCTTTGATCATATCAATGGTTAATTTTAGTGTTGCTGAATCATCTAGGGTTGTTTCTGGAAAAAAGAATAACCTACGCCCAATAGCTTGCTGATCCCAACCTTCTGGAACTGGTAAACGATGTATTTTTTTAACACCCATTAATCTTTCCAAATCTCCTCCTTCTCCCATTGTGGCAGACATATAAATACGTTGTTTAGCATCTTTAAAAGGAGAATGAGTTTGTGTTGGAGGTATTAAGGGTCTAATTAAAATTTGATTATAGCTGAAGTATAAATGACAAGCTAAAAGATGATCTCTAATAATACTCCAAGAATATTTAATATTAAGATCAGCTTGATCATTGTTACTATATTGATCTAATAATTGAATTAAAGATAAATGTACTTCACTTAATGTAGGAGTTGGTAGTTTCTGAACCCACTGTAAATCAGAAATATCTGGATTTGAAGAAAATAGTCTTGTACTATCTTCTGTTGAAAGATAAGATTTTAGTAAAGTCAATAAATTGGTAAATAGAGAATTATTTTTTTGTCGATTTATTAACACTGACCAATATTTAGCAACATAATTTTCTGCTGAATGAACATCATCAAAAATTAAAATATCAGGATTTTCAAAAAAACTATTAGTATTAAATAATCCACTATAAGTTGTGACAGATATAGTTTCAGCATTTATATATTCAGATTTTAAAGATGGGGTAAAATCTCTTTGTTTGCCAAGAAAAGCACTACACTTGATTCCATATTTTGCATTAGATTGTTCTACTACTTGGTTGGCTAACTGTCTAGTCGGACATATATAAACAACCTTTTCTCTATTTTTTCTTCTTCTCCATTCAGCAATTAATAATCCCACTAAGGTTTTACCACTACCAGTAGGTAATTGAATAGCTAAATCACTTTTATCTAATCCCTCTTTAGCATATTCTCTCAATATATCTGCTTGATGAGAAAGTAAGCCTTCTATTTTACGATTTTTTAAATCTCGATAAAGTGCTTCAGGAGTTTCTACTGAGGTACTCAAGTGTTGTATTTTTTTGAAAGCCATAACACAATTAAATTGTTTCAGAGTATTTGAAATTTTAACTATTTGGTGGGCAATGCCCACCCTACGGATTATACAGGCATACCTAAAATGTCCTCGATTTTCGGCATATCTTCTAAAGCAATAACGCGCCCTTCGTCCTCAAAACCATCAATTTCATTGAAGTTCAAATAACGG
>PXEJ01000017.1 GCA_003566215.1 Cyanobacteria bacterium T3Sed10_376R1m
CCATTGTGGTTGGTGGTGGTATGGGTGGCTTGTCCGCCGCTATTTATTTGGCTAGATATGGTTTAAAATGTTTGGTGGTTGAAAAGGGCAAAGGACGCTCGATCTGGATGCAAGATTTACGCAATTATCTGGGCATTGATCCTGATGCCCCCGGTAGGGATTTGATCAAACATGGTACGCAACAAGCCATTGATTGGGGAGCTGATCATTTGAGGGGATATGTTGAAGATGTTACCGATGAAGGGGAGACTTTTGCCGTAAAAATAAAAGTAGGCAAAAAAGATAGTGCTTATCCTATTTTTCGCAGTAAATACTTAATTGCCGCTTCCGGGGTAATTGATGTTTTACCTGAGTTGGAGGATATGCAAAATGTCTATGACTATGCTGGTTATACTCTCCATGTGTGCATGATTTGTGATGGTTTTGATATGTGGGATCAAAAAGCGGTATTAATTGCTGGTAAAGAGTCTCAGATAAATGCGGCTTTTGTTTTAAATTGGTTTACTCCCTATATTACTGTTTTAACCCATGGACTATGTACTGTTAGTGATGAGATGAAGCAAAAATTAGCTGACCATGGTTACCCACTATATGAAAGTGCGATCGCACGTTTTGTTGGGGAAGATCATAAAATGCAAGGAGTAGAACTTACCGATGGTACATTTATCGAAGCAACCACAGGGTTAATTAACATGGGTTCAATTTATTATAATCAATACCTTAAGGGTATTGAGGGCTTAGAGTGGGATGGAGAAAACCTCGTCACCAATGATATGGCACAAACAACCCATGATCGCATTTTCGCCTTGGGAGACTTGAAAAAAGGCTTAAACCAAGTATCTATTGCTGTGGCTGATGGCACTTTAGCAGGAACTCAAATTTGGCGTAATATCCGCCGTCAAAGCGAACCTAGAAAATGGCAAGAAAACATTAAATAAGAGCCTAACCCTGCCCCTCTTGGAGGGGATTTAAAGTTAATAATGACTGCCAGACTTGCGATAGTGTACGGCAGTAATACCATCTTCTTTTAAAAGTTTACCCCCTTGGGCTTGGGCATATAACACCCAATGGTCGCCACATTCTAGGCGATTGCTAACTTGACACTCTAAATAGGCAAGGGCTTTATTTAAAATAGGATTGCCGTTATCTGATATTTCATGATCTACATTAACAAAACGATCTTCTCCGGGGGCAAAGGGTTTAAGAAAATGCTTCATTAGTTCAATGTGTCGGCCTTCTTCTAAAATATTTAAGACAAATTTACTCCCGATAGGTAACAAAGATTCGATCGCCCTTTCCTTGGCAACGGCAACGGTAAAACCGGGGGGATTAAAAGTTGCTTGGGATACCCATGAAGCCACCATTGCTCCTTTTATTTCTTCTCTTTGGGTAGTGACGATACATAATGAACCGACTAAACGTCCTAAAGCTTGTTCTGTTCTGGGGGTGAGGGAATTGGCGGCGGCGGATTCTTTGGGTTTAAGGGCTTTTTTACGTTTTTTCAAGGCTTGGGCAAAGTCTGTCCCGGCTTCCTCACAGGTTTTTAATACTGCTTCGGTAGGTTTAAATTTGACTCGGATGGTATCAAAGCCAAAACGATAGCCCCCATCTCTAAATTTATTTTCTAATAAGTCTATGGCTTCCCCACTCCAACCAAATGAACCGAATGCACCTACAATTTTGTTACTATCACCATTGGCAAGGGCTATACCAAGGGCGCTTTGGATTTGGGTGGGGGCGTGTCCCCCTAAGGTGGGAGAACCGAATATAAAGCCGTTGCACTGTTGAATTGCGGTTTTTATCTCCTCACTATCGGCAAATTCAGCGTTAATGGATTCTACCCTCACCCCCGCTTTAGTAATTCCTCGGGCGATCGCACTTGCTAAGGTGGCAGTATTACCATAGGCTGAGGCATAGACTAAGGCTACGTTAAGGGTTTGTTTTTGCTGATTTTCTAACCACTGTTCATATAACCCCGTTAATTCGGTTAAACCATAGCGCACCAATGGGCCATGATTGGTGGCATAGATTAGAGAGTCTTTTTCTTTAATTTTTTCTAATGCCTTACTAATTTGTGAACCATAGGGCATAATGACACAATCAAAATAGTATCGTCTATCTTCTTGATAAATTGACCAACCTTCATCTAAAATTTGATCGCCGCAGACATGGGCGGAAAATAGTTTATCGGTATAAAATACTTTAGTTTGGTTATCGTAGGTTAGCAGTTGATCAGGATAACGGGGGTTTGGGGTGGTAATAAATTCGAGTTTATGACCTTTGCCTAAGTCTAATTGATAATCATTTTTGATCGCTTCTATCTGGAGGGGATTTTTGGCGATGGTTTCTTGGTAGTTATTCTCAAAAATAGTTTGTAGGGATTTTGCCCCCGTGTTGGAGACAATAAAAGTAATTTGAGGTGCTTTTTTTATTAGAGCGTTAATAGTTACTGCTCGATTGGGGTTAATATGTCCTAAAATTACATAGTCGATGGTTTCGAGGTCAATTCTTTGCTCTACTGCTTGTAAAAATATTTCGGTGAAAGATTCCCCCGGAGGATCGATGAGGGCTGTTTTTTCTCCTTCAATGACAAAACTGTTGGCGGTTGTACCTCTACTTAACCCATATTCTACCTCGAATTTTAGTCTATCCCATGTTCGAGAACGAAATACTCTAGTGTTAAGTGCGATCGGTGCAATTTGAACATCTTTTGATTTTGTCATATTATAATTATCCCCCAAATTGTCTTTATCTTTAACTTATCAGATTACGCTACTTTTCGCTTAAAATTCAAAATTTAGCAAGGTTACTTGGGGTTAAAAGTTAAATAAAATTTACATTTTTTCTGGTTATTTCATGAAATATAAAGTAAATAAAAATCAACAACTAAGTTTATTTGAATCAAAAACAGCCTATCAGGTTAATAAACCATCTTTAAAAAAAGAATTTAAGATGAGTGAAAGTTATTTAGAAAATTGGAAAAAAAGAATTTATTCTTATCAACAACAAGCTCAAAATAATGAACAAAAACAAACTTATTTAATTGCAAATCAAAATAATAGTTTTTGGGATACTCAATCGTTTGATCCTTTTTCTTTAGCTACTCACCCTGATCAGTTTTATGATTTACCTCAATATGGTAGTAGTGAAAGCTGTTTATATTTTATTTTGGATACTCATTTACCTTTACTTTTGTATATTGGAGAAACTAAACTATCTCCTAATCAAAGATGGATTAATCATGATTGTAAAGGTTATATTCAACAATATATTGAACTCCACAGAAAATATAAATTAACTATTAATATTAGATCTGCTTTTTGGTGGGGAATTTCCTCCGATAGAACGGTAAGACAAGGTTTAGAAAAAGATTTGATCTTGAAGTGGCGATCGCCCTTTAATAAAGAGTCTTGGCAATGGTGGGGACAACCTTTTAAATGATAAATAGGATCTGCTGAATAAATTAAAAACTATAAATATCAATGGTTTAGGCATATTATGATTATCAAAAAATACACAAAAGCAACACTTTTTTGACAAAAAAATAGTTAAAAGTACAAAATTACAGATACGACACCCAGATAATAAAACCTCATAACTGTCCATTGTCAATTATCAATTGTCAATTCTCCTGATAGTAAGTCATGATAAATAAATATTTAACACTGGAAGTGTAATGATAGGCTTAAAATGTTAGTAAAATCTTGACCAAGATACTGACAACTATTTTTCGATAATCAAATATTAATTACGTCCCATGACTTCAGTTACTATCTCCAACCCGAATCAAGAATCTGTGGAACAGCAAAAACATCCCTTAAACACAGCAACGGGAGTTTATGTAACTGTCCATGGACATTTTTATCAACCTCCAAGGGAAAATCCTTATTTAAATGCGATCGAACGACAACATAGCGCCCAACCTTTCCACAATTGGAATGAAAGAATTTTTCATGAATGTTATCGTAATAATGCCTTTGCTAGAATTTACAATGATCAAGGGCAAATTGTGGGCATTGTCAATAACTATGAATATTTAAGTTTCAATATCGGTGCTACCCTTATGTCTTGGTTACACAAATATGACCAAGAAGTTTATGATAAAATCATAGAGGCGGATCGTATTAGCTGTGAACGCTTGAATGGTCATGGAAATGCGATCGCACAGGTTTATAATCATATCATCTTGCCCCTAGCCAACGAAAGGGACAAACATACTCAAATTCGCTGGGGAAAAGCCGATTTTTACCATCGTTTCGGTAGAAATCCTGAGGGAATGTGGTTAGCTGAAACCGCCGTAGATTACCCCACCTTAGAAGCATTAATCGCAGAGGATATTAAATTTATTATTCTTGCCCCCACCCAAGCAAAAAAATGTCGCAAACTTGATGATGGTGGTGGTAAAGGAGAATGGTTAGAGGTTGGGGGAGGACAAATTGACTCTACTCGTCCCTATCGCTGTTATGTTAAAGGTTATGGTCACATCGACATATTTTTCTATGATGGGCCTATTTCTGGAGACATCGGCTTTGGAGATGTGCTTTCTAGTAGTCATAATTTTTACTCTCGTCTAAAATTAGCCGTCAGGGGAGATAAAAGACAATCCCAGTTAGTTTCCGTGGCAACGGATGGGGAAACCTTTGGACACCATAAAAGGGATACCGAAAGATGTTTAGCCTACGCCTTCACTAAAGAATTTCCTCAACAAGAATGGACAGTGACTAACTACGCCCATTATCTTAGTCTAGTCGAACCAACTTGGGAAGTAGAACTAAAACCAGCTACGGCTTGGAGTTGCTCCCATGGGGTAGAAAGATGGCGGGATGATTGTGGTTGCGGGGGTGGTGGTGGCTACCATCAAAAATGGCGCCGCCCTCTACGGGAGAGTTTAAACTGGTTACGGGATCAACTAACCAAGGTTTATCAAGAAGTAGCACAAAGTTATTTTATTGATCCTTGGAAAACTAGAGATGAGTATATCAAGGTGATTTTAGATCGTAGTCCTGAGATGGTTGAGAAATTTTTGGCTAACCATAGTCGTCGGTTGTTGCCCCCCTCGGAACAAATTGACGCTTTACGATTGTTAGAAATGCAACGTAATTCTTTGTTGATGTTTACCAGTTGCGGTTGGTTTTTTGAAGAAATTTCTCGCCCGGAGGGTACACAAATATTACGCTATGCTTCAAGGGCGATCGAACTGGCTGGGG
>PXEJ01000205.1 GCA_003566215.1 Cyanobacteria bacterium T3Sed10_376R1m
TGTTTACCCTAGGAAAATGTAGGGGGTTGTTTTGGTAAACCTAGCATTTCTGAGTTACATTTACCCGGTGCTACCATGGGATAACAGTTTTCATCTTTAGTAACGTGAACATCCACTAACACAGGGCCGTCATATTCTAGCATAAGTGCGATCGCCCTTGACAACTCCTCACGATTTCTAACAGAAATTCCTTTTACCCCAAAAGCTTTAGCCAAGAGGGGAAAATCAGGCATTCCCACGGACATATTAGAAGAAGAATAACGCTCACCGTAGAAAGTTTCTTGCCATTGACGTACCATACCCTGCCAACCATTATTAATAATAACGATTTTCGCTTGAATATCATACTGAGCCAAAGTTGCCAACTCCTGCAAATTCATCTGAAAACTAGCATCACCACTAATACAAATAACTTGCTCATCAGGTAAAGCCACCTTTGCCCCCATAGCCGCAGGTAAACCATAACCCATCGTACCCAAACCAGCACTGGAAATCCAACGACGAGGGCCAGTTTTCAAAAATTGAGCCGACCACATTTGATGTTGTCCTACATCCGTTGTGTAACAAGCATGGGGAGCTTGACGAGCAATTTCTACAATTACCTCCTGAGGAGAAATAGCCCCCTCCGGTTGAGGTACAACCAAAGGATAGTCAGTTTTCCATTGCTCAATGGTTTTTAACCAATCTTGGGTATTAGTTTGGGTGGGTAAATTTAACTCATCAAGACGGTTCAAAATCTGACCCAAAACCTCTTTCACATCCCCCACAATAGGCACATCAGGACGACGGTTTTTACCTACTTCAGCTGGGTCAATATCAATTTGAATTACCTTAGCACGGGAGGCAAACTCATCTAATTTACCCGTTACTCGGTCATCAAATCTAGCCCCCACCGCAATTAATAAATCACACCCCGTAACAGCAAAGTTAGCGTAGGCAGTGCCGTGCATTCCCAACATACTCACAGAAAGGGGATCATGTTCATCAAAAACTCCTAACCCCATTAAAGTAGTAGTCACAGGAATTTGGAAACGATGGGCTAAGGCTTTTACTCGCTCATGGGCATTGGACAAAATCGCTCCACCCCCAACATATAACAGAGGCTTGTTTGCCTTAGCTATTAATTCAATAGCCGCATTAATTTGACGGGGATTACCTTTAACTGTGGGGCGATAACTAGCCATTTTGACATCCCCCGGGTTAACAGGAACATAGTCACATTCTTCTAAACCAACATCTTTGGGAATATCAACTAATACAGGGCCAGGGCGGCCGGTACTAGCAATGTGAAAGGCTTCGGCAATAATCCAAGCAATATCTCTCGCATGACGAGCAACGTAGGAATGTTTAACAATCGGTAGAGTAATGCCGAAAATATCGGTTTCTTGGAAAGCATCAGAGCCGATCGCAGCTCTAGGTACTTGACCAGTTATAATCACCATAGGAATTGAGTCCATGTGAGCTGTGGCGATACCCGTTACAAGGTTTGTTGCCCCTGGCCCAGAAGTTCCAAAACACACCCCTACTTTACCCGTAGCACGGGCATAACCATCAGCGGCATGGGATGCACCTTGTTCATGTCTGACTAAAATATGTTTGAGTTTTCCTTGGGCTTCAAAGCGATATAGTTCATCATAAATAGGTAAAATAGCCCCACCCGGATAGCCAAAAATATGCTCTACGCCATGACGAAAAAGGCTATCCATAAGAGCAAAAGCTCCTGTTTGGGTGACAGGAGTTACATCGGGGGACAATTTAACGGGGGAAATATTAGAAGCTACCATATAAGTTATTGTATTTCATCGGCAATTATCTCTATACCTTTTATTTTAAAGCTCAATGTCTATCTTCGACTAAGTTTTTGTTTATTTGTTACATTTTCATCAATTCTTGACTTACACTGAGATAGATTTTCCTAGCGGTGCTTAGTTCACGTACCACCCTTTTTCGCTAACAAGCCCCAAGTTGTATTTTTTTGATTAAATATTCCCAGAAAATTTGTTGGCTAGTCTCAGAATTTGTCCAGCTAACATTGCTCCTCCAAATCCATTATCAATGTTAACTACTCCGATACCTGTGGCACAGGAGTTGAGCATGGTAAGGAGGGGAGCAAGTCCACCAAAACTAGCACCATATCCTATGCTCGTGGGTACTGCGACTACGGGGCAATTAGCCATTCCCGCCACAACACTAGGTAATGCACCTTCCATTCCTGCCACTACGATAATTACATCGGCTTGAGTGATTAGGTGACGGTGATTGAGGAGTCGGGGGATTCCTGCTACTCCTACATCCCAAAGACGTTCAACGGTAAAACCGCACATTTGGGCTGTGATGGCGGCTTCTTCGGCTACGGGTAAATCTGCTGTACCGGCGGTGAGAATCGATATTTTACCTTGATATTTTTGTTTACTTTCTCCCACTGCTCCTATTCTGGCAATGGGATAGTATCTTAAGTTGGGGATTTGTGTGGAAATTGTGTCGGCAATTTCTGGTTGTAGTCTAGTCGCCATAATTAAATCAGTTTTGTTGGCTAACATGGCTTTCATTATCATTATAATTTGCTCTGGGGTTTTGCCTTCACTCCAAATTATTTCGGGAAATCCTGTGCGCAGTTGTCGATGGTGGTCAATTTTGGCGAAATCTTCTACGGTTTCAAAACTGAAGTTGTTTAATTGTTCGATTCCTTGTTGTGCAGATACTTTGCCGTTAGCAATTGATTGTAATAATTTCTCTAAGGAAGTGCGATCGATCATCTTTAAATATTGTTATTATTTTTTTAATTCTTGTCTCACTTTTTCCCCATCTTTTTGGATGATATAGGCTGGAATACCTACTACCACGCAGTTAGAAGGTACGTTTTTAGTAACGACAGCATTAGCACCGACTACCACATTATCACCTAGAGTAATATTTCCCAATACTTTTGCTCCGGCGGTAATTCTGACATTGTTACCGATTGTTGGTCTTCCCGTTTTATCTTTGTAGCCGATGGTTACTTGTTGATTTATCCAGCCATTTTTGCCAATATTTGCCATGATAATGGTACTAAATCCATGTTGAATAAATAAACCACCGCCAATGTTACAAGAGTCGTCTAAGAAAAAATTAGAACAAGGGCGATAGATTAGTTTAAAAATGTACATGGCTATCTTTGCACTTGGGTTTCCTTTAAATAGGCGAAAATAAAAGAGGTTACGATATTCTGGGGCATTTTGTAATAATTTTAGTAGTTGAATGTTTAAGGGTTTTTCTTCCATGTTTAAACATTCAACCCATCTAATTATATCTTGATTAATAATTTCTTTTTCTGAGGTTAAAAGGTAGGGAATCAGTAGGGGAGAAAAAACAACTATCTTAAAATAAAACCATATATTTTTAATTATTTTTTTCATAAAATTATATTTTACAAACTATGAATGTAAAAATTTTCAAGGCAACTCTATGAGTCGCCTTTGGGCTGACTAGTTAACAACTAATTGACTGGGTGAAGTGCGATCGCCCTTCAATTTTACCCCCCTATTATTCGCCTCTAAATGACGCAAAATTTTATAGATTGCCTCAATTTCTTGAGAGTCAACTTTACTAGCAATATCAGCAATTGTGAGAGAATTATTACTACTTTTAACTACCTTTAAAACTTCCGCCTGTAGAGACAAAATAGAAGCCGCCGCCTTCTTCCCTGCTTCAACCCCCGGTTGATGATAGGCATTAACATTAACTAAATAAGCATAAATACTTACAGCTCTTTCATAGAGAGCAATCAAAGCCCCCACAATCTGAGGAGAAACTTCGCCGATGGTGACGGTGATAGAATCGCGCCCGTTATCGTAAAGAGCCTTCCTTGTGCCTTGCAATAACCCTGAAAGGTAATCACCGCTAGTCGTGTTTGGTTCTAATTCTAGGGATTTTCCATCCCTATCCTTCAATACCTCAATAAAAGTAGCAAAAAAGTTGGCTACACCTTCGCGCAACTGTTGTACATAGGCGTGTTGATCCGTAGAACCTTTGTTACCATAAACAGCAATACCCTGATAAACCGTATTACCATCCAAATCTTTTTCCTTGCCTAACGACTCCATCACCAACTGTTGTAGATAACGGCTAAAGAGCAGTAAACTGTCCTTATAGGGCAAAATTACCATATCTTTTTCCCCTTTACCATTGCCCCCATAATACCAAGCAAGGGCTAGAAGAGCGGCTGGATTTTTTTTCACATCAGGGATACGGGTAGCCATGTCCATTTCCTTTGCCCCATCTAACATTCCTTGAATGTCTATCCCTTCAAGGGCGGCAGGTAATAAACCCACGGCGGATAATTCTGAGGTGCGCCCCCCTATCCAGTCAAACATGGCAAAACAATCTAGCCATTTTTCTTCCGTAACAACTTTATATAATTTACTACTATCATCCATCATGGTGATAGCTACGGCATAGTTAGGAAAGTTTAAACCCTTATTTTCATAGGCTTTTTTGACTTCTAACATTCCATTACGGGTTTCTGGTGTGCCACCAGATTTACTGATGACTAAAACTAAGGTTGTTTTTAATCTATCTCCAATTTTAGCTAAAGTGCGATCGATTCCTGTGGGATCTGTGTTATCAATGAAGTGAATTTGTAGAGGTGGATTTATGTCTGTGAGAGCAGAAGATACAAATTGAGGACCTAAAGCCGAGCCGCCAATACCTATAGAAAGTAAATCAGTGAATTTTGAACCGTCAGGAGTCGTGATTTTTCCTGAGTGAATATCGGTGGTAAATGTTTTAATTTTGGCGATACTATCGTTAATTTCTTGCTTTATTTCTTGATTAGGGGCAATGTCAGGATTGCGTAACCAATAATGCCCTACCATCCTTTTTTCGTCAGGGTTCGCTATTGCCCCTTGCTCTAACTTAGCTACTGCTTCAAAAGCATCAACAAATTTCGGTTGTAAATTGTTATAAAAATCATCATCAAAACCCATGCGACTTATATCAACATAAAGCTCTAATCCCTCATGATAATAAAGCCAGTCTTGATAACGTTGCCACAATTGTAAATTATCCATCATCATTTATTTAATCTGATTCTGTCCTTATTATGATCGACAATTAACAAAAAATAACCTTGTTTTAGATTGAATTCGGTTTTAATTTTATTGTTTACTGTTCCCTGGGGCAAATCTTGTATCCAGTCGTTTATCCAAATTAATTGGGTTTAA
>PXEJ01000071.1 GCA_003566215.1 Cyanobacteria bacterium T3Sed10_376R1m
GGGAAAAGGGTTATAAAAATGGTGATTATCAAGCCCATTTGTATGAAGACGCTTACCAAAAATTAAAGTTATGGTATCAAAATAATATCCCGATTTTCGTTTACTCTTCTGGTTCAGTTTTTGCTCAAAAATTATTTTTTAGTCATTCTCAATATGGTAATTTAATAAATTTATTTAGTGATTTTTTTGATACTAATATAGGTAATAAAAAGGATGGTAAATCCTATCAATTAATTGCTGATAAAATCGGTTTACCAACTTCTCAAATATTATTTTTATCGGATATACAATCAGAAATCGATGCGGCTAAATCAGTTAATATGCAAACAATCTGGATTATCCGAGATAAAAGCTTATTTGAAGAAAAAATAAACTTAAATTTAGACTATTTTATTATTAATAATTTTAGTGCGATCGATCAAAATGAATTATCCTAATATTTACACTCAAACTATAGGTATTAATTGAAAGATATTATGGAATAATACCACCTCTCTGGAAGACTTAGAAGGCAAAAACTCATATTATTCATCACACATATTTAAGAATTTTATCTTAGTATAGAATAAAACATTCTTGTATTAATTTTTTATTCGCCCTAAAATGTTAATAACGATGAGTTGGGCTGATATACTAGGCTTGTTTGGTGCAATGGTTATATTAGCATCAATTCCTAGTCTTAGTGTTTTGACAGTATCTCTTAAGAGTGCTAAAGGTGGTTTTGTACACGGTTTTTTTACCACCCTTGGCATTGTTTTGGGGGATATTATTTTTATTATAATTACCCTGTGGGGATTATCTTTTTTAGAAAAGATAATGGGAAATTTTTTTATTGTAATAAATTATATTGGCGGACTCTATTTAGTTTTTCTTGGTATTACCATTTTGAAGAAAAATAATAATAATACAACTCTTGAAGAAGTCAATGTAAAATCTCTTTTTTCTAGTTTTTTGACGGGGCTATTAATAACGTTGGGAGATCAAAAAGCAACTTTTTTTTACATTGGTTTTCTACCTACTTTTGTTGATATTACTAATATTTCTTACTTTGACACTTTAATTATTTTGATAATTACAATTATGACAGTGGGAGGAGTAAAATTAATTTATGCTTTTATCGCTGACCAATCAAATTTATTAATTAATACAAAAAATAAAACAAAAATTAATGTATTAGCTGGTTATTTACTAATATTTATAGGTATCTTTTTGATTATCAAACTCTAGTATATAGCGTTTATCATAATTATGAGGTATATCTGTTATTTCCAAGTCCCCCGAATTTGCGGGGGATTTAGGGGGATCATTTTGTATTTCATGAGCATAATAATTGCTATAAATCGATTACCCCAAGGTAAAAGCCCCCAAACCTTTGTGCTTGATAGCATTTCTCCCCATAGGGGAGAAGGGGGGGCTTATAAATTGTAGAAATGTAGCTTATTGTATAAGTCAGTCTGAGTTAAACACGCACAAGAGAAGAAAACGAACAAAGCCTACTTAGGGCTATATTTTTAAACTTGTCCAGTCTTTAGACTGAAGATAAAAGTCGGTTAACTGTGCTTCCGGACTTTCTTTTTCTGGTTGATAACCATACTCCCAACGGGTAAGAGGAGGTAGAGACATTAAAATGGATTCGGTACGGCCATTGGTTTGCAAACCAAAAATAGTACCACGATCATAAACTAAGTTAAACTCTACATAACGTCCTCGACGATATAGTTGAAAATTACGCTCTCTTTCACCATAATCCATGTTTTTGCGACGCTCAACAATGGGTAAATAAGAAGGTAAAAAAGCATTTCCGCAACTTTTTACAAATGCAAATATATCTTCCCAACTATGATTAATTTTACCTACTTTTTCACTATATTTATTTGTTAATCCTTGACTATTTGTACCGCCATAAAGTTTCCCTTCACTATTCTGATAGTCAAAGAAAATGCCACCAATTCCTCTTGCTTCTTGACGATGTTTGAGATAAAAATATTCATCACACCATTTTTTAAAAGTCGGATAATATTGGGGATTATGGCGATCGCAACTCTCTTTTAAGGTATGATGAAAATGGACTGCATCCTCAGCAAAACCATAGTAAGGAGTTAAATCCGCACCGCCTCCAAACCACCAAACAGGACCTGCCTCAAAATAACGATAGTTTAAATGTACTGTAGGAACATAAGGATTACGGGGATGAAGCACCATAGAAGTTCCCGTAGCGTAAAAACCATGACCAGCACCTTCAGGGCGTTGAATGAGAATCGAAGAAGGTAACTCATCCCCCCAAACCTCAGAAAAGTTTACTCCTCCCTGCTCAAAAACACCACCATCTCGAATAACTCTGGTACGTCCACCACCACCTTCTTTTCTTTGCCAATTATCCTCTTGAAAAGTTGCTTTGCCATCAATTTTTTCTAAACCCTGACAAATTCTATCTTGTAAATCCATCACCAATTTTTTCGCTCTTTGTCTCGAATCTTGGGGTGGATTTTCTTGCTCAAGGTTAGACTGATTATTTTTGTTTAATTCTTGGGTTAATATTGTTGTCATTTTTGTTGCTTGAAAAAACTTTAAAATCTTTTAATTACTATAAGGTGATTAATTAATCATGTCATCTTTTCTTAGTAAAACTTAATATAAGAGATTTGATAAAAATACCTACTTAGATTTTTAGTGCCTTTTGTATGATGGATTATCAGCTAAATTATTTGTTTATCTCCATTAAGATGTAGTAATTCCATAGCAAGAGCAAGTCAGTTTTTGAGATGGAATTAAATAAAAATTAAGTAATGTTACAAAATACTGCACCAGAAAGATAAATTCCCTTAGAATAACAAAAAACAAAGTATAGCTATTAAGTAATCTTTTATGACAGCAACAACACTTACACCAAAAAGTAATAAAAAAAAGGCCATTAAAGAAACTCTCCTAACTCCTAGATTTTATACCACCGACTTTGATGCGATCGCACAAATGGATATATCAAGTCAAGAAGAAGAATTAAAAGCGATGTTAACGGAAATGAAAACCGACTACAATCGCAACCACTTTGTTAGAGACGAAGACTTTGAAAAAACATGGGAACACGTAGAAGGTAGTACCCGTGAAGCATTCATTGACTTTTTAGAACGCTCTTGTACCTCGGAATTTTCAGGATTTATCCTCTTCAAAGAAATCTCTCGCCGTATCAAAGACAGAAACCCTCTACTAGCGGAAATATTCAGTTTAATGGCAAGGGATGAAGCGCGCCATGCAGGATTTTTGAACAAAGCCATGACAGACTTTAACATCTCCCTCGACTTAGGCTATCTCACCAAACATAGGGTTTATACCTTCTTTAAACCTGAGTGGGTTATTTATGCAGTTTATCTATCGGAAAAAATTGGTTATTGGCGCTATATCTTGATGTATCGTCACCTCGAAAAAAATCCCCATTATCAGTTTTATCCCCTATTTAAAAAATTTGAACATTGGTGTCAAGATGAAAGTCGTCATGGAGACATATTTAACGCCCTATTACGTTCACAAAAACCCATGTGGCATGGTTGGAAAGCCAAATTATGGTCAAGATTTTTCCTCTTATCCGTCTTTGCTACCCATACTTTAACAGTCCATGAAAGAGAAGACTTTTATGAATCAGTGGGGTTAGATGCCCAAGAATATGACCGCCAAGTAATCATCAAGACAAATCAAACCTCCGCCAAAGCCTTCCCCGTTATTCTTGATACCAGCCATAAAGACTTTTTTCCCCGTCTTGAAAAATGCAATGAATATAATATTCAATTACAACAAATAGAAAGAAGTGTACAACCAAAATTTATTAAGTTTTTAGGCAAGTTACCGATTATGATTGCCATTTTCTGGAATTTATTTTGTCTATATCTAATTAAACCAATGAATGCAGAAGACTTAAGAGGTCAGGTTAATTAAAAAACTCAATTTTGGTAAACTAGAAACGATAAAGTCCAACTAAGGTTAGAATATACTTTGTACTTTCATTCTAGGTTAATGGCGATCGCAAATCCTGTCCCCCCTGAAGTATTAGAACAAGTTGCAGAATACTTTAATATTTTAAGTAATCCCATGCGTTTACAAATATTAAACTTATTGGGGGAAGGAGAAAAGTGCGTACAAGAATTAGTTGAACTCACTAAAACCAGTCAGGCAAACGTTTCTAAACACCTCAAAATCATGTTACAAGCGGGAATTATCAACCGTCGTCCTGATGGTACTTCTGCCTATTATTATATTGAAGACTCCCTCATCTTCGATTTATCCCACCTTGTTTGCAATCACTTAGCCGAAAGAATAGAAAAACAAGCTCTCAAGTTTCGCAACATCACCCTTGCCCAGAAGAAATAATAGCATTACTGAATTTAGATATGATTTTTAGTTTAAGTGGGGAATGATTCGACTATGCTCATCAACCATAGGAAGTAGGAAATATAAAGAGTGTTAATTTTTCCATGTAATGGGGAACAAAAGTTGATGAGAGTGAAATAAGGTATGGGTCAAAATATGGTAAGGTTTATAAAAATTTAACAATATTTTTTTTATATTTTGGTTCAATTTTTGACAGTTTATCAAGTAATCTTCACTTAATGATTAGCCTTGAGTTTTACGGTGGGCTTGAGGTGGAGATGATTGATTGTGTTAATAATTGGGTTAGTTTTTTATTTAACTAAAGTTGCAGATAGATAAAGTTAAAGGTAATGACAGATTTTCTCGTTAGATATGTATGGTTAATTCCTTTTTATAGTTTATTGGGAGCTTTATTAACTCTCCCTTGGGCTTTAGGTTTTCTGCCTCGTACCGGACCTCGTCCGGCGGCTTACTTGAATATTTTTATGACTTTACTATCTTTTGTTCATGGTAGTTTTGTTTTTAATTATATTTTTCAAAATGATTCTTTTAATGTTGTTTTTCCCTGGTTTACGGTAGCTGATTTGGAGCTATCTTTTGCCATTGAGGTTTCTCCTATTAGTGTTAGTGCTTTGAGTTTGGTTACTTTGATTAGTCTGATTGCTCAAGTTTTTGCCGTGGGCTATATGGAAAAGGACTGGTCTTTGGCTCGTTTTTTTGGCATGATGGGCTTTTTTGAAGCGGCTATAGGGGGAATTGCTCTTAGTGATTCTTTGTTGTTGAGTTATGGTTTATTAGAGTTATTGA
>PXEJ01000221.1 GCA_003566215.1 Cyanobacteria bacterium T3Sed10_376R1m
GTACTAAATCTAAAAATGGTATTCAAAGTAACAAGTTATCACCGCATGTTGCTCTTCTCGATCCTGATTTGCTGACTACCCTACCCCCGAAAATAGCGATGGAAACCGGGATGGATGCCTTAGCCCATTTAGTTGAAGCTTATGTATCCAAAGGTGCAAGCAAAATAACGGATATGTTTGCTTTGGAGGGAATTGGGTTGTGCGGGAAGAGCATAACGCCATAGATGTAATGACTTATAGTTATAGGAAGGAAATTTTATATCAAATACTGTCTCGGTTGCTTCTAATATAGTTTGAGTAACTTTTTCCTTATCAGTATTCAAATTATTTTGAGCAAAATTAAAGTTAGACTGGATAACGATCGCCCCTGAATTTTGACGTAAAGGTTTACTATCGTTATTGCTAACCCAGCCTAACACAGGATGAACAAATTTTGTACCATCAAAAGGTAGATTCATTTTAACTTCAGGAATAATCATTAAACTATAACAAGGAAGCATTTGAATATCGCTAAATTTTTCAGTAATAGTGGTATGACTAGCCAACAAATCAAGAGTTTGAGCTGGAGGGGCAGTAATAACGACACAATCAAAATTAGGGTATGAATTGTCATGTTGATCAACTAAAGTCCATCCCTGTGCTTTTTTGACTAACTTCACAATTCTAGTGTCCAACTTAACGGTAATATCACCACCTAAATACTTACAAAGATGATTCATCGCCTTAGTGGGG
Organism: Cyanobacteria bacterium T3Sed10_376R1m; assembly: GCA_003566215.1. GTDB lineage: Bacteria > Cyanobacteriota > Cyanobacteriia > Cyanobacteriales > Cyanobacteriaceae > Cyanobacterium. The sequence continues at coordinate 733 of PXEJ01000221.1, forward strand.
ACATATCTTATTTGAGTAGAATTGTCCTCTAAAAAAGTACCCTTTTCCCAAGTCGCAAATTTTCCTTTCCAAGGCAAAAGTACTTCACCATAATTATTAAGAAACTTCCTAAAATCTGAATTAGTCAGGCCAAAGTACTGAGTACCATGGTCAATATAACCCCAATCAGTCCTTCTACTTGACATCCTGCCCCCGACTCCTCTGCCCTTATCAAAAACTTGGACATCAATGCCCTTTTCTTGAAGCATCGTACCAAGGGTTAATCCCGATATACCCGCACCGACAATAGCAATTTTATTGGTCATAATTTGGTTAGATGATTGTTTTGAGCAGATTTGCACTACTTTATAGCAATAATGTTTTAATTTTGACATTCTTTCCTCTAATCTTGCCTAAAAGGGAAATTAAGTCAGTATTTATATATGAAGTTATGCAAATATTAAAAAATATATATTAAGAAATCCTCATAAACAGACTTAGATAATTGATAATGAAAGTAGAAGAACAAAGGAAACCCAAAAAGAATCTCTTTATCTTCTCACCCACAACATTCGGAGGAATTGTCCTATGAATATTTTAAAAATGTTAGAAGCGATTACCACTTACTTAACAGAGGGTTTTGCTAAGATTTTTAGTTCCCAAGAAGAAGAAGTTCCCGAAATTGGTGTTCAACCTTTTGAATGTGTGCCTTATACCAAAGAAACTTCTGCGTAAATTATCTTTATGGTTGGGGGTAAAACCCCTTTTTTTTTAATTTTCTCGGAAAAAAACAGGTCTTAAATTAGGATCAACTTTATAAGTATTTTGTTTCATTATTTTTTTTGTTAGTTGAGGGTCGAATGTCGCTCCAAAACTCTCTTCTAACCGTTGAACTCGGGGGGATACTTTCTGAATTTCTTGATCAATTTGATTAATTTGATGTTGTTGAATGGAGTTGTAGGGTAATAGTTTTTGTATGCTGATGATAGATAAAGATATTAAACCCACATTAACTGTGATTTTTAAAGTATTTTCCATCACCCGTTGCATATAATAATGTTTTAGTGTTCTTTGTTTTTCTTTTTGTTCCCTTTTCGATATATAAAAATCGTTAGTGGAGTCATAGGAATATTTTTTTGTAAAAGGTTTAATGCTATTCATGGGTAAAACCTCGTTATTAGGGGTGTGATTTTTGATGAATTACTAATAATAATTCAAAGATTATCATTTTTAATTTTATATAAGCAAATTCTAGTAAATATTACAAACTATTGACACTCCCTAGACAAATATTAAAAATTCACTCAAGGTGATATTCAAATTCTTATTATTTGGGTCAATGTTTCCTACTTACTATTTTTTAAAAATATTGCAAACCATAGTATCATAACCTAAGGTTCAATTATTGGTTAAAAATTTGTCTTACTAATAACTGAGTTTTTGTCTCTAGTCTTTGCCAATCTAATTCTCCTGATTCGTCAAATAATTGACTATCTATCTCCACTGGTTGAGATTGATTAAGACTAAATTCTTTGAAACAAACTTGAAAACAAATAAGCCAAACATTAGTTTCAATTATTTTATTTTCTTTTTTTTGAGATAAAATATAGCTAGGAAAGGGTTCATTTATCTCTTGATAACTTATTTCCCACTGAGATAGTTCGGCTTCTTTTCTGATGTTATCGACTACTCTGATAAAAGTAGGTTGCATTAAAATATTAGCTTGGTCGTAATCTAATCTAGTTTTAAATTTGGGTGGTATCATAATATTTTTTTATTAAAACGAATGAAAGCTGATAAGATGTATTGTGAAAATTGTTTATTTTGATTAATTAATCTGAGTTTTAACTATTGAGCAAAAATATATTAACTTAGTTTTATCGATTAAATGAAATAAATTGTTTCCGATAAAGACTATAGATAAATTGAGTAATTAAGATTATTTTTTGTAATTTATGATAGTTATTATTTAATTGATGATAAGTACGATTAATTTTTTTTACTTCTAAACCAAAGGTTAAAATATTAAGGGGAATTTGTTTTAATAAAATACTTGACTCTTTATTTATAATAATTAATTTTTTATTTATTTCCTTGATTTTTCGTGTAGTTATTAGTAAGGGAACAATTAATATTAATAATGAAGCACTGAGAAAAATATTGAAACAAAGAACAAAAATAATCATCATCAATTTTTAGTTTTTACTCGATAATATAATTGTTGGAATCAAAGTATTTACAAATAATAAAATATTATTTTTTTTACCAAATATTCATTTTCAATATTCATCACCTGCTATCTATGGTTTTCTCTCGTCTATCTGTGAACAACAAAAAAGCGTTTCAGTTTAGTAGTGTATCATGGTGGAAACAGCTTATAGTTGCGATCGCATATTTTCTTACGGCAATATTTTGTGATTTGTTTACGACATATCCTAATTCTGGTTCAACTCCTGTATGGATACCGGGGGGAATTGCTGTGGGATTTTTATTTATTTGGGGGTATCCTTTGTGGTTAGGAGTTTCTTTAGGTATTTTATGCACCCAATTAACTATATATAATGGTTTGGAGAACTTAAGTAATTTTATTTTAGCCCTGGGGATTTTGTTGGTGACAACCGCAGGGAAAATATTAGCCACCTATTGGAGTGATTGCAATACTTTTAGCAAAAATAAGATAAATTGCGATCGCTACTTTTTAAATAATAGCAAAAATGTAATCACATTTATTATTTATGGTTGTTTTTTAAGTCATTTGCCCGTGGGAATTATTTGTGCATTTTTAGTCTGCCTTTTTGTTAAAGCACCTTGGAATTTATATTATGATATTGCCTTAACATGGTGGCTAAGTGATAGTTTTGGAATTATAATTTTAGTTCCTTTAATTGTTGCATGGCAAAAAAATATTGATTATTTAATAACTTCAATAAAAAAGAATTGGACAGGGGTAATTTTTATTTTATTGTTAGTATTTGTGATTAGTCAAAGTATTTATTCAGAATACAGTTTTGAATATTTATTTCTTCCCCTTTTAATTTGGGCTTCTTTTTGTTTTCAAGAATTAGGTTCAATCTTATTATTAGTTATAATCACAGTCATAGTTGCGATCGCAACTATTAACGGTTATGGCTCATTTCACCAAGAATCTACCCGTTCATCGTTTCTGTTATTACAGTCATTTATTGCCTGTATAACCATTAGTTCTTTAATTTTAAATGCAGTTTTAAAAGAAAGAGAACAAGTAAAAAATAACCTAGTGAATGTTAACAAAATTCTGACAACAAAAAATGATCAATTAATACAACTTAATCAACAAAAAGAAGAACAACGTAAAAATACAGAAGAAATTTTACTCAACTATAATAATCTACTTACCCAACAATTAGCCTTATCTCAAGCCAAAGAAGTAGCGGAAAATTCTACCAAAGCTAAGAGCCAATTTTTAGCAAATATGAGTCATGAAATTAGAACCCCCATGAATGGAGTTTTAGGAATAACAGAACTTTTAGCGGACACTGATTTAGATTTAGAACAACAGGAATATGTCAATATTATTCTTGAGTCTAGTACAGCACTTTTAACTATTATTGATGATATTCTTGATTTTTCTAAAATAGATTCTAATATGTTAATTTTAGAGGAAAAACCTTTTTATTTAGAAAATATTGTCAAATCAGTTTTTAGTTTGTTTAAAAGACAATCTGAAGATAAAGGAATAATAATGACCTATAAAATTGAAAATGATTTGCCTCTTTTATTAGGAGATGATTCCCGTATTCGTCAAATATTGCTCAATTTATTAGGCAATAGCCTAAAATTTACCCATCATGGTAGTATTTTTATGGCGATTAAAATCATAGAAGAAATACGAGAAAATAATTCTCAAGAAAAATGTAACTTATTAATTTCTGTTAGTGATACAGGCATAGGAATAAGTGGCGATCGCATTTATGAATTATTTCAACCCTTTAGTCAGGGTGATTCTTCTATGACTCGTAAATATGGAGGTACAGGGCTAGGACTAGCAATTTCCAAGCAACTGGTTAACCTAATGGGAGGAGAAATCTGGGTAGTTAGTAATAATAGTATTGGTGGCAATCCTCCCCCTAATTGGACATTAACTCAAGCATTGGAGGGAAGTACAACTTTTTATTTCACCCTTAAATTAACAAAAATAGTTGATGTTAATTAATTTTTTGTCTAAACAAAAAACTACCTTTATCCAGATGCCAATTGACGACGATAATCACAAATAAATAAAGTTCCAGCCGTAACGCAAAGAGGCACAATAACTAAATTAAGTAGAGGAATACTAATTAGACCTAAACAAACCATACCAAAACCTGCACTAGAAGGAAATCGAGCTAATACAAATTTAATTTTTTCCCTAAACTTTAATCTTTTTCGCTCCAGCATAGCATCAAAAAAATCTAAACAAA
>PXEJ01000028.1 GCA_003566215.1 Cyanobacteria bacterium T3Sed10_376R1m
GTTCCCAAGACTTTGATAAAGCCGGAGAATTGCGCGATCGAGAAATGGAAATTAAAGCCGAAATTCGTGGTTTAGCAGATCAGAAAAAAGACGGCACCAAAGTTAGCGACAACCCCATTGTCAATGAAGAAGAAATCGCCCACATCGTAGCTTCTTGGACTGGTGTACCTCTTCAAAAATTGACCGAATCCGAGTCCGAAAAACTTCTGCACATGGAAGAAACTCTCCATCAAAGAATCATCGGTCAAGAAGATGCCGTTAAAGCCATCTCCCGTGCCATTCGTCGTGCCAGAGTTGGCTTGAAGAACCCCAACCGTCCTATTGCATCTTTCATCTTCTCAGGACCTACAGGGGTCGGTAAAACAGAGCTTACTAAAGCCCTTGCTACTTATTTCTTCGGTTCAGAAGACTCCATGATTCGTTTAGATATGTCTGAATACATGGAACGTCATACCGTATCCAAATTAATCGGCTCACCTCCGGGGTATGTCGGTTATAACGAAGGAGGACAACTTACCGAAGCAGTACGTCGTCGCCCCTACACCGTAGTCCTATTTGATGAAATAGAAAAAGCACACCCAGACGTGTTTAACCTTCTTTTACAAATTTTAGAAGATGGACGTTTAACCGATGCCAAAGGGCGTACCGTGGACTTTAAAAATACCCTCCTAATCATGACTTCCAACATTGGTTCAAAAGTCATTGAAAAAGGTGGCGGTGGATTAGGATTTGAACTCGAAGACGATAAAAATGAGTCTCAATATAATCGGATTCGCTCCCTTGTTAATGAAGAGTTGAAAAACTACTTCCGTCCAGAATTTCTTAACCGTCTTGACGAAATTATTGTCTTCCGTCAACTCAATAAAGACGAAGTCAAAGAAATTTCCGAACTCTTACTCAAAGAAGTGTTTGTTCGTCTAACGGAAAGAGAAATTACCCTGACGGTGACAGATAAATTCAAAGAGCGTTTAGTCGATGAAGGATATAACCCCGCCTACGGTGCTCGACCATTACGTCGTGCCATCATGCGTTTATTAGAAGACGTATTGGCAGAGGAAATTTTATCTCAACGCTTGAAAGAAGGAGATGTTGCCTGTGTGGATGTTGATGAGGAAGGAAAAGTTATTATCAAAGCTGAAGAAAATACCACTCCTTTACTTGAAAAGGCAGGAGTATAGGTAGATTAATTTTTTCATCTTGTGTCTGAAAATTTAGTTTTTGGGGTGGGTATTATGCTCACCCTTTTTTTTATTCCCTTAGATGGAGCTAAGATTAATCGGGTAATTATTATTTACTGTTTCCTCAGAATTTTCGGCAACAAAATCATAATAATCTTGAATTAATTGGGACATCAATCTTTGTTTAATGCGCATCAAAACTCCCTTTAAGAGACTGTTACCCGTACTTTGTAACAAGGGCTGAGGAGTTAACCATAGTGGTGGTGGCAAATCAACTTTTACTTGTAAATTTACCTTTCCCTTCAAAAAAACTTCCCCGTCAATTTCTTCTGAAGTTAACTTTCCTTTGAGAAAAAGAGAAAAACGACGATTTATATATTCAATACCTTTAATTTCACAGGATTCAGAATTCAAATAGACACAGCCAGAAGCCCCAGCCCATACTTTGAGTACAACAATAGGTTGAAAATGATAGACATCGAGAAAATTAAGGGGGTGCATCCTCAGTTTGTAACAATTATTGGGCAAAGGTGTCATTAACTTCTCATCGGCAATGGCTTTGACAAGTCTTTGGGGTTGCCGTAGATAGTGTTGAATGGGAGTTGATTTTTGTTGTACCTTTAAATTAACCTTCTCCTCAGCCTCGAAACAAATATTCATATTGTTAAACAATGATTGACTTCCTTTTTTTAATCTTAGTTTACATTTCTTAACACTTTAGTTCGGTTATTCCCCATCCTAGAGGAAAAGTCCTTTGTTCTGGATTTCTTCTAATTATTGTTTGCCCTTGCATCTTTAACTGCAAATATAAAAGAAGTGATAGTTAAGGGAATACAAAAACCAAGAATTAAACGAGTTAAACTTTCTCCTAACTCGGGATTTCCTGAAGTTAACTCAAATATTGAACCGACAACTGCGATCGCACTTATACAAGAAACAAGTAGCAAAATGCTACTTTTGGGGGTCATATACATAATAATTTTAAAAAAATATTAAATTATGAAACCATAATACAATATATGGTGTTTTAGATTCTGCTGTTCTATTCAGTCTTTCCCTTAATTATCATCAATCCTTTTAACAGAAACATCCACCGCATTAACATCGATAGTACCTTCAGGGGTTAAGCGTTCAAAATGACCACCATGGACTTGCAATAATTCTCCACAATTAGGACAACGACATTGAGCATTATTAAAACCAGAAAAAGTGTAATCACAAACAGGACAACTATCTTCTACGATATTACGTTTTAACCACCATCGAAAAATCCAAAATCCAATAATAGGAGTAATGATTAAAAAAGCAATAAAAATTAAAAATCCATTAACCACCCATTGTAAACCAACAGTTCCCAGAAGTAGCCCTAAAACAATTAGAGAAATAAGGCAGCCAAAATTAGAATTATTAAGGTTAATTAATCCACTTTGAAATTTTTGTTTCATATTTTATTAAAATGTTATAAACAAATATTAATGTTTTTGTTAATTTAATTGATTACGATGAGTGCGACATCGTTGAGAACAATATTTAACCTCATCCCAAGACTTTGCCCACTTTTTGCGCCATGTAAAAGATAAACCACAAACAGGACATATTTTACTGGGAAAATCTGACTTTTTTCTTTGTTTTGCCATCCCTAAACATTAGTAAAAGTTAACCAATCCTCTATCTTTTCCCATCCTAACCCCTTTCTAACTAAAGACGGTTCAGGGGTACTTAGATCAATAATAGTAGAGACTTTAAGCCCTGGGGGAGTCTCATCATCAAGAATAATATCTACTTGTTTTTCTAAATGATCAAATAGCTTCACTTTTTCCCATTCATAGGAAGGATATTCCCCATCCTCATCTGGTAAATGGGCGGAAGTGGAAATAATGGGATTATCTAAAGATTCTAATAGAGTATGACAAATATTATGATCAGGAACTCTAATTCCCGTTGTTTTACGCTTAGGAGACATGACCAATTTAGGGACTAATTTTGTGGTAGGTAAAAGAAAAGTAAAAGGTCCTGGAATTAATCTTTTCATGATACGATAAGCCTCATCACTAACCACGGCATATTCGGAAATGTGAGATAAAGAAGAGCAGAGGAAAGTTAAAGGTTTATCACTAGATAATTGTTTTATTCGTCTTACTCTTTCAACCGCCGATTTAGAATTTAAATCACAGCCAATAGCATAAACTGTATCAGTGGGATAAAGCATGATTGCTCCCTTTTTAAGTGCTTGAACAATTTGATCAATGGAGCGCTCTTGGGGATTTTTAGAGTTTAATTGATAGATAGTAGCCATTTTAAAATGATAATTTATTATTAACCAATGCCACAGATAGCTTATTTACAATGTCCAACAGGTATTGCCGGGGATATGTTTCTTGGAGCATTAGTTGATGCTGGTGTACCCCTTGAGTATCTCACAAATCAATTAGCAAAGCTAAATTTAACCGATGAATATGTTTTAACAAGGGAAGAAGTACACCGAAAAGGACAACGGGCAACTAAAATTGAGGTTAACCTCAATGATCATAGTCATAACCATCACCGTCATTTAGCAGACATTAAACATATTATTCATCAAGCTAATTTACCTGATGCGGTTACTCAGGACAGTTTAACTATATTTGGTCAACTTGCGATCGCAGAGGGCAAAGTTCATGGAATTTCTCCAGAAAAAGTCCACTTTCATGAAGTAGGTGCAACGGACGCTTTAATTGATATTATTGGTACTTGTATCGGTTTAGACTATTTACAGGTCAAACACATATACTGCTCAGAATTACCCACAGGGGGAGGTATGGTAGAAGCAGCCCATGGACTCTTACCTGTACCTGTACCAGCAGTGCTAGAATTGCTACAAACCCGTCAAGTACCCCTGTATAGTAACGGCATTGAAAAAGAATTAGTTACCCCTACCGGAGCGGCTATTGTCACCGCCCTAGTTGAAGATTTTGGACCACCACCCACCATGAAACTAGAGCGCATTGGTTTAGGGGCAGGAAATCAAGATTTAGCTATTCCCAATATTCTACGACTGTGGCTTGGGGAAACAGAAGAATCTATTAAACAAGAAAGAATTGCCATCTTGGAAACTCAAATAGATGATTTAAACCCACAAATTTTCGGTTACTTATTTGAGTTACTTTTAAATAAGGGTGCAAAAGATGTTTTTACTCAACCGATAAGCATGAAAAAAAGCCGCCCCGGAATTTTGTTGACGATAATCTGTGACATTGACAAAATAAAAGATTGTCAAAATATTATTTTTAGAGAAACATCTACCATTGGTATTCGTCAACAGATTCAAACCCGTTCGGTTTTGGCAAGGGAAATTAAAATTGCCCAGACTAAATATGGGGAGGTGAGAATAAAAATTGCTCGAAGTGGTTCACAGATTATCAACATAAAACCAGAATATGAAGACTGTTTAACCTTAGCTAAAAAATATGATGTTCCTCTCAAAGACATTACCCTAGAAGCTCACCTCAATTTTATTTCGCAATTGAATCAGGATAATAAAAATTAAAGGTGGGCAAATGCCCACCCTACGGATTAAATTAGAGGGTAAAATTACATCATACCGGGCATTCCCATGCCACCCATGCCGGGCATTCCCATGCCACCCATGCCGCCCATACCGCCCATGTCGGGGGCTGGTTCTTCGGGGGCTGGTTTTTCAACAACTAAGGCTTCGGTGGTTAATACCATTCCAGCGATAGATGCGGCATTTTGTAAGGATGAACGTACTACTTTCGCAGGATCAACGATACCCGCAGCGATTAAGTCTTCGTAAACGTTGGTCAGGGCGTTATAACCAATGTTTGACTTGGATTCTCTGACTTTCTCTACTACCACAGAACCTTCTACCCCTGCATTATCAGCAATTTGACGTAAAGGAGCTTCTAGGGATTTAATTACAATTTCTACACCAACTTTTTCTTCTTCATTGGTGAGGGTATCTTTGAAAGCA
>PXEJ01000325.1 GCA_003566215.1 Cyanobacteria bacterium T3Sed10_376R1m
ACTGCGGGAACTTTTGTTGGTGCTTGGGGTTTGTCTCAAGCGATGGCTCGGGGAATTGCTATCGCTCTTGGGGGTTGGGTTTTAGATATTGGTAAGTTTTTCTTTAACTCTAATCTCTGGCTTTCTTATAGTTTGGTCTTTTTCTGTGAGGCTTTGGTGGCACTAGGTGCGATCGTTTTACTCAATAAGGTCAATATTAAAGAGTTTCAAGAGTCCACCCGTAAGGCTACAGAATTAGTCATGGAAGGCGATTTAGATTAAGCTAAAAATTTCTTTTAAGAGTTCACCTTGTCTAAGCCTCTTACGACATAATGTTGTTCAGGAACAGGATAACCAGCCTCTCCAAAAGTTTCCTGAATTAACTTATTCGTGTCAAAATAAACTTGCCAATAATATTCATTATTACAATAAGGGCGCACGGCTAATACAGGTCCAGCTAGATTAAATTCTAAAATTTCCACTGTTGGTACAGGTTCTTCCATTACATTGGCAATCGTAGAGAGTTTTTGCTTCAACAAGGCGATGGCTTCTTGATGATTGGTACTGTGACTTAATTGAGCGACTAAATCAACACGACGATAAGGGTTGGCAGAATAGTTTTGAATGTTATCACCAAAAATTTTGTTATTGCCCACAATAGTTCTGACATTATCAAGAGTATTAATAGTGGTGACAAACAAGCCAATTTCTTCTACTGCACCAGTTACCCCTGCCGCTGAAATAAAATCACCCACGGCAAAAGGAGTAAATAAAACTAAAAATCCTCCTGCCGCAAAATTAGCTAAAAGTCCTCCCCACGCGGCACCAATGGCAATACCTGCGGCGGCTAATAAAGCGGCAAAGGAAGTGGTTTCGATGCCAAAATAACCTAAAATTGCTACAATCAGGATGATTTTTAGGGAAACAATGAGAAAGTTAGTTAAATAGGCAATTAAAGTTATATCGATATTCTGTCTTTTTAAAAGACGAGATAATAATTTAATTCCTTTCTTAATTAACCATTGACCAATAATCCAGAGGAGAATTGCCCCGACTAATTTAAATCCAAAATTAGCAGTTTGTTCTCTCACAGTTTGTAAAAAAACGTTAACTCTTTCTACTTGTATTTCGTCCACTGGTAATTGAACCAACCAAAAACATCTTGTTAACATTGTTGATAACTTATATTTTATGCAGATAGAACGATTTATTTATATCACAATTAGATAGTAAAGATAATTAAATTTTATCTATGATTAATTAAAAGTTTATTTTTTCTAGTGAAAGAGGAGATTTTGTCCATTTTTTGACAATAATTTGTACTAATTGAGGGGTTGCCCCGAGGGGGATAATCATGTTCAATTCTGTGTCGTGATTTTTTTGTGGCTTTTCTATCTTAGTTGCGATCGCCATTGAGAGTTTAATTTTATCCCAAATCCGATTCATACAATATCTTTACATTACCATACCACCATCGACGTTAAATACTTGCCCTGTAATATAATTAGCCGACACATCAGCACACAAAAAGCGAATCATTCCAGCTATTTCTTCGGGTTTACCATAACGGGAAAGGGGAATCATTTTTAAAATTTCCTCTGCCTGTAAACCGCTAGTCATATCAGTTTCAATAAATCCGGGTGCAACGGCATTGACGGTGACACCACGGGGTGCAAATTCTTTGGCGAGGGTTTTGGTTAAACCAATTACTCCCGCTTTGGCGGCACTGTAGTTTGCTTGTCCGGGGTTGCCCATTTGCCCTGCCACAGAGGAGATATTAATAATTCTACCGCTTCTTTGTTTGAGCATTATTTTACTCACTGCTTTACAACAAAGAAAAACCCCCGTTAAATTCAAATTAATGACGCTTTGCCAATCTTCTAGTTTCATTCGTAACATGAGGGTATCACGGGTAATCCCTGCGTTATTAACTAACATATCTATTCTGCCTAGTTGATTGACAGTTTCTTTAATAAGATTATCTACTTCTTCTGGTTGGGATACATCCGCCTTAAGTGCGATCGCACTTCCCCCAGCATTTACAATCTCAGCCACCACAGCATCAGCCGCATCACTGCTACTCGCATAATTAACCACTACCTTTGCCCCTTCTTGTGCAAGGGCGAAAGCCGTCGCCTTACCAATCCCCCTAGATGCCCCCGTAACAATAGCAACTTGATCCTTTAATCTTTGTAAATTAGCGGGTAATAATTCCATAACAAAAAATACTATTTCAACATTCAATCGATAAGTTTACCCTAATTGGGTACTGCAAAGCTAATCGTTGATAATTAATAACTAATGATAGATAATTAAAAAAGATAATCTACCCACTACCCCATGAATTCAAAGTTATCCGCCCGTCAAATAGCCTTTTTTGCCCTTCAAGATATTTATAGTAATAAGGCTTATACCGATATAGCTTTGGAAAGAATTTTAAGCAAAAATCAGGGCTTACAAAGTATGGAAAAAGCCCTTGCCTCCGAGTTAATATATGGCATCGTCAGAAGAAAAAGAACCCTTGATAGTCTCATTAATCAACTAGGTACAAAAAAAGCCAGTCAACAACCCCTACCCCTAAAAATTATCCTGCACATAGGACTGTATCAACTAAGGTATCTCGACAAAATACCCCCATCAGCAGCCGTAAATACCAGTGTTCAACTGGCAAAAAATAATAATTTAGGTAAATTATCAGGCGTAGTTAACGGTATTTTAAGAGGTTATATCCGCAAAAGTGCCACAAATGATCCCTTAATTTTACCCTTAGAAATAATCCCTAAATTAGGAGTAAAACATAGTTTTCCTGATTGGATAGTAGAAACTTTTATCAAACAATTAAATGTTAAAGAAACCAAGGCTTTATTAAAGTGGTATAACAATCCTCCTTCCCTTGATTTAAGAGTTAATAGTTTACAAAAAACTAGAGAGGAAGTAAAATATCTTCTCAAATTAGAAGGCATTGAGACAGAATTATTACCTAATTTACCCCAAGCATTAAGACTATCTCAATCCGTGGGCAATGTGCAAAATTTAACGGGTTTTTCGAGTGGTTTATTTACTGTGCAAGACAGTAGCGCCCAGTTGGTGAGTCATTTTCTCAATCCTCAACCCCATGAGAGCATTTTTGATGCCTGTGCCGCCCCGGGGGGCAAAGCTACTCATATAGCTGAATTAATGGAAAATAAAGGATTGATTGTTGCCTGTGACAACATTAAATCTCTATTAAAAAAAATTCAACAAAATATCTCTCGATTAGGCTTAACTTCGATCAAAGTTATAGAAGGAGATAGCAGTATTATTGAGTTAGACCAAAAATTTGATAAAATTTTAATCGATGCCCCATGTTCAGGGTTAGGCACACTACACAAACGCCCTGATATTCGCTGGCAACAAAAACCAGAAAAAATTGTCCAACTTGCTTCAAAACAATTGGCTATTTTAACTAACATGGCTAAATGGGTAAAGGATGATGGTTGCATGGTTTATGCTACTTGTACTTTAAACCCCATGGAAAATGAAGAGGTTATAGATACTTTTTTGGTATCTCATCCCCATTGGCATATTGTTACAGAAAGAAACAATTTAACTGCGAATTTTTCGATAACATCAAAGGGGGCAATAAAAATTTTTCCTCATCGTCAACAAATGGATGGTTTTTTTATGATCAAGTTAGCTAAGGGAGAATCTAATGAATAAAGTTAATAAAACTAAACAGTTAATGAAAATAGTTATCGGAGCATCTTGGGTTGATGGTGTTGTTACAACGGAGGAAAGGGAATATTTAACAAAAATGCTGAAGGAAAATAATCTAATTGATGACCCTGAAATTAAGTCTTTATTATCTCCGGTTAAGCCTATTTCTCTTCAGGATTGTTATAAATGGCTAGAAGATTATTTAGGTAAAAATCATAAGAAGGAAGATTATCAAAAGTTATTAGAAGCCATTAGCGGTATCTTTTATAGTGATGGTGATATTGATATTGAAGAAGCAAAGTTATTGCATTATCTTCAAGATTTAAATCCCGAAAATGAACCTCGTAATTCTGCTTTTAGAACTCTTTTAGGTTCTATTAAAAAGATGTATTCTCGAGCTATTAAGAATTAATTGAACGTTGCTGAGTTTAGATATTATTTGTGGTTTTGGTGAGAAATAATTCGACTACATTCATCAATTATTGCCTATGGTGACAATATTTTGAAGATTCAATTCTTGGCATAATTCAATGACATTTTATCTCATGGTTAAGCAACGTCTGTTTTTTTACTTTGAAGTTTGTTGATGTTCAGAACTGTAAATATCAGAGGATTATTGTATAGCAATCCTGGTTCTATGTCGCTGATAATTAAAATTTGATAATAAAATATTTTAGTTTCTATCAGCAAGGTTTTGATGATCGTTTTTTCTTGTTAAAATATCGGCTACTTTGGCAATATCTGACATTTCTTTTACGTCATGAACTCTTAGTATATCTGCTCCTTGACTAATGGCATGATAACAAGTTGCTCCTGTTCCCCAAATACGTTTTTTTGGGTCATTTTCGTTTAATATTTGACCTATAAAACTTTTTCTTGATGTGCCTATTAAAAGGGGAAATTTTAGTTTTTTTAGTTGTTTGATTTCTGTTAATATTTTGAGGTTTTGTTGATAGTTTTTAGCAAATCCAATGCCAGGATCAAGGATTAAGTGCGATCGCATTATACCACAGTTTAAAGCCTTAGTAATTTGGCTCAAGAAAAAATCATTAATTTCTGTGATCAAATCCTGATAATCAGTCATAGTTTGCATTGTTTGGGGGTTTCCTCGAATGTGCATTAAAATAATTGGTACTTGCAAACTCGCTACCATTGACAACATATCAGAATCAAAAGTAGCTCCTGATATATCGTTAACTATATCTGCCCCAGATGCGATCGCACTTTGTACTACTTTTGCCCGAGTGGTATCAATAGAAATCGGAATATCAGATTTTTGTCTGAGGGCTTTAATGACTGGGATAACTCTCTCCAATTCTTCTTCTAGGGTAATTTCTTGCGCCCCTGGGCGGGTGGATTGTCCCCCAATATCAATTATGTTAGCACCATCTCGAATCATTCCTAAGGCTTGATTAACAGCTTTTTCTAGGTTATTATATTGACCACCATCGCTAAA